>CADCQH010000029.1 GCA_902803605.1 uncultured Bacteroidales bacterium
ATTTCATTATTTCATTTTCTCATAAAAAAACGAGGGAAAATGGAATATAGGGATATTTTTCATTATTTCATTATTTCATTTTCTCATTCTTTAAAAAGTTATGTATAAGTATTTTCCACATACGGAGGATGACCTGAAGGTGATGATGGAGCGAGTGGGGGTGAAGAACTTCGACGAACTCTATGCCCAGATACCAGAAAGCATCCGTTTCAAGGGCGATTATCAGATAGCCTCAGCGTCATCAGAAGAAGGTGTGCGCAATGTGTTCAATACGCTCGGCTCGCAGAACAAGCAACTCACTTGCTTTGCTGGCTATGGTGTCTATGACCACACGACGCCTTCTGTCATCCCCAGCCTGTTGCAGCGTTCAGAATTCCTCACTTCATACACTCCCTACCAGGCTGAAATCTCACAGGGTACATTGCACTACATCTTCGAGTATCAGAGCATGATGGCTGAACTGACTGGCATGGACATTTCCAATGCTTCGATGTATGACGGCACGACGGCTGCTGCTGAGGCGATGATGATGGCTGTGGCTGCTGGTAAGAAGGTGAACAAGGTGTTGGTATCGGGAGGCGTGAATCCCCGTACACGTGAGGTGCTTGACACCTATGCCTTGCATCATGGCATCGAACTCGGCACCATCGCCATGAACGACGGTGTGACAGACCCCGACGATCTGAAGGCTAAATTGGCTCAAGGTGGTGTGGCTGGCGTGATGGTGCAACAGCCCAATGTGTTCGGCATTGTAGAAGACTTCACGGGATTTGCAGAAGCCTGTCATGAACAGAAGGCGCTTTTCATCATGGATAGTGTCATTGCCGACCTCGCCGTGTTGAAGACTCCTGGCGAATGGGGGGCTGACATTGCTGTAGGTGATGGTCAGAGCCTGGGCATTCCGATGCAGTTCGGCGGTCCTTACGTGGGCTATATGTGTTGCACGGAGAAACTCATCCGCAAGATGCCTGGACGCATTGTGGGCATGACCAAGGACAACCGTGACCAACGTGCCTTTGTGCTCACCTTACAGGCTCGTGAACAGCATATCCGCAGGCAGAAAGCAACCTCCAATATCTGCAGTAACCAGAGTCTGATGGCACTGTGGGTGACGGTCTATCTGTCATTGATGGGTAAGCAGGGCGTGAAGGAAGCTGCTCAGCTCTCCTATGCCGGAGCCCATTATCTGTGTGACGAACTGCTGAAGACGAGACGTTTCCATCTTGCATACGACCAGCCCTTCTTCAATGAATTCTATGTGAAGTATGACGGTGATGTGGATGCTCTCTACCAGCGTTTTATCGACGCTGGTTTCCTGGGGGGCGTGAAACTCGATGGTGGTCTGCTTCTTGCAGTGACCGAGAAACGAAATAAGGGCGAAATTGATGAACTTGTGAAAATTGCAGCACGATGAACAACAAACTATACGGAAAACTGATATTCGAACTTTCGAAAGAGGGTCGCGTAGGCTATAGCCTGCAGGGTGATAACTATGGCAAGTATGAGATTCCTGCTGCGATGCAACGAGCAGAGGAGGCTCAACTGCCCGAATGTGACGAACTGACGGTGGTACGCCACTACACCAATCTCTCCAACAACAACTTTGGTGTAGATACAGGGTTCTATCCACTGGGTTCATGTACGATGAAGTACAACCCCAAGATCAATGAAGAGATAGCGGCTTTGCCACAGTTCCAGAACCTGCATCCAGAACAACCTGCCGACACGACAGCGGGTGCTCTGACGCTGGTGTCGATGCTGGAACATGCACTCTGTGAACTGACGGGTCTGGCACATTTCACCTTCAAACCCTACGCTGGTGCGCATGGCGAGTTGACGGGACTTATGACCATAGACAACTATCACCGTTCTCGTGGGGACATGGCTCGCAAGAAAGTCATTGTACCCGATTCAGCGCATGGAACCAATCCGGCCTCTGCTGCAGTATGCGGATTGGAAATCATTGAGGTGAAGTCGCTGGCTGATGGCACGGTTGATTTTGAAGATTTGCAGCGTATCGTATCGGAACAGGGGAGTGAGATTTCAGCCATGATGATGACCAACCCTAACACGCTTGGACTCTTTGAGACACATATTCCGGAGATTGCAGCACTCATTCATGATTGCGGTGGTTTGATGTACTACGATGGTGCCAACCTGAACCCGATGTTGGGTGTGTGCCGTCCTGGGGACATGGGCTTCGATGTGATGCATATCAATCTGCATAAGACATTCTCCACGCCTCATGGAGGTGGTGGACCTGGCAGTGGACCAGTAGGTGTGCGTGAGGGATTGCAGGAGTTCTTTCCTGTGGTGTCTCCTTATCATGGCAATTTCAGCGTGATGATGCGCGCCTATGCCTATATCCTTTCGTTAGGACATGAATATGTGAAGTTGGTGGGGCCTCTGGCTACACTCAATGCCAATTACATCAAGGAGAGTCTGAAAGATGTCTATGAATTGCCCATTGATACGATGTGCTGCCATGAGTTTGTGTTTGACGGACTCAAAGACAAATCTACAGGTGTCACCACTATGGATGTGGCGAAACGTCTGCTGGATGATGGCTATCATGCTCCTACCATCTACTTCCCGTTGCTCTTCCATGAGTCGCTGATGATTGAACCAACGGAGAATGAATCGAAGGAAACGTTGGATGAATTCATTGCCGTGATGCGTCAGATTGCAGAGGAAGCAAAGACGAATCCTGACGAGGTGAAGTCAGCCCCTCACAACACACCTATCGGACGTGTGGATGATGTGTTGGCAGCCAAGCATCCAGTCACAACGTGGAAGACGTTGAAAAATGAAAGTATGAAAGCATGAAAGAAGCGGATTTGCTCATCATCGGTGCTGGTCCAGGAGGCTATCGGGCTGCTGACTATGCAGCCAAGCAAGGACTTAAGGTGGTTGTCTTTGAGACAGAACATGTGGGAGGAACCTGCTTGAATGTGGGATGTATCCCCACCAAGTCGTTTGCCCGTAATGCGGAGATGATGCAGGCTCTGAAAGATTCTGAAATCTTTGGTTTGAATGAATTAGATTATAAATTTGATTTTCAAAAGGTTATTCAACGTAAAGATGGAGTCATTTCCTCGCTTCGTTCTGGCATTGAGACCCTGCTTTCTCATCCCAACATCACCTTGGTCAGGGGAGAAGCCCAGTTCTTGGATTCCCATGCAGTGGTGGCTGCAGGTGAGGAATATACAGCCCCTCACATCATTGTCGCCACAGGCTCTGTTCCTAAAACCCTGCGACTAACAGAACCTGCTGCCCGTCCTGTGCTTGACTCCTCCGATTTGTTGTCCATTGACCATCTACCTAAAAGCCTTTGCATCATTGGTGCAGGGGTCATTGGCATGGAATTTGCCAGCATCTTCAATGCATTTGGAACACAGGTGACGGTGGTGGAGTTTCTGAAGGAATGCCTTCCTGTGCTTGACGCTGACATTGCCAAGCGTCTTCGCAAGTCGTTGGAGAAACAAGGTGTCACGTTCCACATGCAGAGCAGTGTTACTGCCATCACAGAGAGTGGGGTGGTGTTTACGGATAAGAAGGGAAAGACGATGGCCATTGAGGCAGACGAAGTGCTGATGGCTGTAGGTCGTGCACCACGTGTGTTTGATCATTTCAGTAAGGCAGGTTTTGAGTTTGCTGAACGTACAGGCATTGTGGTCAATGAACATCTTCAGACGACAGTTCCCCATATCTATGCCATTGGTGATGTGAATGGTCGTCAGATGTTGGCACATGCAGCTGAGATGCAGGGCATCCATGTGGTCAATCAGATGATAGGGAAGGATGATGACATTCGTCTCGACATCATGCCTGCTGCCATCTTCACCCAGCCAGAAGCAGCTTGTGTAGGACTCTCGGAAGACCAATGCAAGGAGCAGGGGATTGATTATATCTGCAAGAAATCGTTCTGGCGTGCCAATGGCAAAGCGTTGGCGATGAACGAGACGGAAGGAATGCTCAAACTATTGGCCTCGCCTCAGGGGGCAATCCTTGGGTGTCATGCTTACGGAGCCCATGCTGCCGACCTCATTCAGGAGGTCAGCGTCTTGATGTGCCGCAACACGACGATTCATCAGTTGGCCAATATGGTACATATCCATCCTACGCTCTCAGAAATCCTGCAAACTGCAGCGGAATAGTTTAGAGTTTAGGGTTGAGAGTTTAGGGTTGAGGGTTTAGAGTTAAGAGTTGAGGGTTTAGAGTTAAATTTTAAAATCACATCATATGAAAAGGAATCTATTATTCACGTTCGTCTTATTGATGACGGGTGTCCTGACGTTACAGGCACAAACAGCAAGAAAGTTCACGATTAACCTTACTGATGATGGCAAGGCTAATATGGTTGTGTTCCTGCCTGAGAAACCATCGGGCAGGGCGATTGTCGGCGTGCCTGGTGGAGGTTATTCCATGTTGTCCAATACCCATGAGGGTACCAACTGGTCTGAGTGGCTCAATGCGCGTGGCATAGCCCTCTGTGTGGTCAATTACCGTCTTCCCAATGGTGACCGCACCATTCCGATAGGTGATGTGGAGAAGGGATTCCGCATTGTACGTGATTCTGCTGCAGTGTGGAGCATCCAGCCTCGTGATGTGGGCATTATGGGTTTCTCTGCTGGCGGGCATTTAGCATCGGTCATCTCTACCCATTCGCCTTATGAGGTTCGTCCAGACTTCTCTATCCTTTTCTATCCTGTCATTTCGATGGATGAGCGTGTGTCACACGTCTATTCCTGTCGCAACTTCTTAGGTGAAGACCAGAAGAATCCAGAACTTGTGCGTGACTTCTCCACTCAGAATGCAGTGAAACGTCACTTGACTCCTCCTGCCATCATCTTGATGTCAAGCGATGACCGTGTGGTGCCTCCTGTCACCAATGGTGTGGAATACTACCGTGCTATGCGCAATGCCGGCAACGAATGTACGATGTACATCTATCCGACAGGTGGCCATGGGTGGGGTTTCGGTCCTTGGTTCAAGTACCACGACCAGATGCTGACTGAACTTGGCAACTGGCTTGATGCTCATCCTGCTCCCAATCCTGAAGCTGTCCGTGTAGCTTGCATCGGCAACAGCATTACAGATGGACATGGTATTGAACTGGCTCCAGTCAATGGCTATCCTGCCATCCTCCAGCAGATGCTTGGCAAGGACTATTGGGTGAAGAACTTTGGTGTGAGTGGACGTACGTTATTGAACAATGGTGATATGCCTTACATGAAGGAGACTGCATGGTATGATGCGTTGGCTTTCAACCCAGACATTGTGGTCATCAAATTAGGTACGAATGACTCCAAACCTCAGAACTGGAAATATGCCGCTGAGTTCAAGCAGGATCTCCAGCAGATGATAACCACGCTCTGTCCAGCCTTGGCGCAGTCTACGAAAAAGGCTAAGAAAGCCAAATCAGGACAGCCTGTCAAACCGCAGATATATCTTTGTACGCCCATTCCTGCCATCAGTTCAGGTTGGGGTATCAGCGAGTCCGTCATAGCCAATGAAATCATCCCCATCCAGCAAGAAGTGGCTCAGCAATATGGTTTGCGTGTCATTGACCTCCATACCCTCTTTGCCAACGATTCCGACAAGATGCTTTCTGATGGCATCCATCCTGATGAGAAGGGTGCCCGTCGCATTGCCGAAATCGTTGCAGAGGAATTGAAGAAGTGACTTTAACTACTTCGTGATGGGCTTGTACTTAGGTACGAGGGTCTTCATGATGAGCCAACCGATGAGGTAAGCAACAGCGCAGTAGCAGAAGACGATCATGTAACCTGCAGGTTTGCCAGTGGCTCCAAAGAATTGGAAGGCGTCGCCCAAACCATCAGCATAGGTGAAGAGCATACCTGAACCCTTGTTGATGGCGAAGGAACAAAGACCGCCAAACATGGTGCCGATGCCTGTGATGGTGGCAATGGCAGACTTGGGGAACATATCGCCAATGGTGGAGTAAAGGTTTGCTGACCATGCCTGATGACCTGCTCCTGCCAAACCGATGATGATGCAAGGCCACCAAGGTGACACCTCTGCGAGTGGCTGTGCAAACATGGCGAAGATGGGAAGGAATGCAAAGATGAGCATGGCACGCATACGTCCTGCATAAGGGTTCATACCCATCTTCTCAACGAAGAGCTTGGGCAGGTAGCCTCCATAGATGGAAAGGAGTGTGACAATGAGGTAGAGCACGAAGATGAGTGCTTGTCCCATGCCAGAGGATGAGGGATAGCCGAGTTCAGAGAAATAGGCCGGTGCCCAGAAGAGGAAGAACCACCACACACCATCGGTCATCAGTTTGCCGACGATGAACGCCCATGTCTGACGATATTTGAAACAGTCGAGGAACGAGAGCTTGATCTCATTCTCGTCTGTTTTTTCTGTTACTACTTCTTCTACTGCTTCATTTTTGTCAGATTCAATATAGGCCAATTCCGCTTTATTCACGAACTTGCTATCCGCTGGTGCTGAATACATGAAGAGCCATGCGCCAGCCCATATGAAGCCGATGGCACCGATGATGATAAAGGCCCATTCCCAACCCATGTGCTCAGCCAACACAGGAATGGTCAGAGGAGCAGCAAGAGCACCAACTGAGGCTCCTGCATTGAAGATGGATGTGGCGTAAGCACGGTCTTTCTTGGGAAAGTACTCGGCTGTCACCTTGATGGCTGCAGGGAAGTTGCCCGATTCACCTGTGGCAAGGATGATGCGGCAGGCAAGGAAGAGCCACACACTGGTGGTGGAGATGACGAGGGCAAGGTCTGTTCCTTTCTCTACAGCACGGAGAGCCTCAATATCGGCAATGCCTGTGAGTTGCATGGTGGCCCATCCACATGCAGCGTGGAGGCAGGCGCCGATAGACCAGATGACAATCGCCCAGATGTACCCCTTCTTCGTGCCCATCCAGTCGATAAACTTACCAGCGAAAAGGCTGATAAAAGCATAGAAGATGGAGAACGTGGCAGTGATGTTGCCGTAGTCGTTGTCGTTCCAGTGAAAATCGATGGCGATGAAATCTTTCCATGTGAGTGAAAGCACCTGACGATCCATATAGTTGACCGTGGTGGCGAGGAAGAGCATCGCACAGATGACCCAACGGTAGTTGGTCAATTTGTTCGTTGATGTACTCATTGTTTTTGGTTATTTATTGTTTGTTTATGATAATGTCGTTCGTTCCATCGTCACATCTACGCCTGTCCCCTGACAGTCAGCTCCCATAGGAGGATTTTCCTTGAGCAGACGAAGTCGGACAGAGGTAGCGTTAGAATATTCGTGGAGAATGGCTTTGGTGATGCGTCCTGCAACGTGCTCGAGCAGTCGGGAGGGTTGTGACATCTCACGTTTGATGGTGGCAAAGACATCGGCATAGGAAATAGTACCTTCAAGGTTGTCTGTATCGATGGCATTGCTGAAGTCGGTTTCCACTTCGCAGTCAATGGTGAAGTAGGCACCGATTTTCCGTTCTTGCTCCATCACACCATGGTAGGCATAGAGCCGTAATCCCTTAATGATGATTTTGTGCTGCATCTGTTAGAACATTATTCTGCACTCTTGACATCGTCTTTGAAGTCATCGGTAAAGTCATCTCCCTCTATCGTGTACTTCTTCAGGGCACGTGCCACACCATTAGTCCATGTGTTGATATTCTCGTTCTCAAGTTGCAGAGAACTAACAAGTTTAATGACGTTGGTTAAAGGCATTCTGTAACGTAATACTCCACTGATGAGTTTGGCGTAATTCCAGTACTCCTTGTTAAAACGCTCAGAAAGACCTTCGATGGTGGTCTTGTAGCCCCGACGGTTGACGAAGGTGAAATCGTAGCGTTTGCTACCATCTGCGTCAATATGCTTGATGATGTGTCCTTTGGTGACAGTCTTGGGCAAGGCAATGCCGTCCTCATCATCGAGCACTCCTGTGAAGATTTCATAGGGGTAGCCGTCGAGAAGTCCGACAAATGCAACCCACTTCTCTTTCTTGTTTTGGAATTTCACCACGTCACATTCGAGACTGGTGGGACGCTTCTCCGTGATTTCGAACTGAGGACGGAATGAATAGATTTCATTGTCGAGCAAGGTCATCAACTCCTCACGTTCCTTGTTCACCCCACGTGTGGGGTCAGTAACCTTCAACGCCTTCTTCAACTTCTTGTCGCCAAATTCCGCGATGGTGTTCAGAATGGTTGCAGATAAAGATTGTACAGGTGACATGTTAGTTTTTATTGCAATAATTGTAAAGTACAGGCAAAAATACAAGGATTTTGTGACATGGCAAAATAAATGTGGCAGGAAATGCTTATCTTTGCACAATTGAAATCATAAATCGTTAAATTGTACACTGATATGGAATCATTTATCAATAGACGCACGATTCGCAAGTACAAGCAGGAGGATATCCCCAAGGATAAGATAGACATGCTGTTGTTTCAGGCATCGAGAGCTGCCACTATGGGCAATATGCAGCTTTACAGTGTGGTGGTGACACGTTCGGAAGAGATGAAGGAGAAACTCTCGCCACTACATTTTGGTCAGCCGATGGTAAAGGGCGCTCCTGTGGTGCTCACGTTCTGTGCAGACTTCAACCGTTTCACTAAATGGTGTGAGTTGCGTAATGCTGATGCTGGCTACGACAATCTGTTATCGTTCCTGAATGCTGCCAGTGACACCCTGCTTTATGTGCAGGCATTCTGTACGCTGGCAGAGGAGGCTGGTTATGGTACTTGCTATTTGGGCACGACACTCTACAATCCGCAGGGCATCATCGACTTGCTGAAACTGCCCAAGCTGACATTCCCCATCGCCACCATCACCGTGGGTGTACCTGATGAATGTCCTGAACAGCCTGACCGTCTGCCACATTTAGCGTATATCCATGAAGAGGCTTATCATGAATATACACCTAATCAGTTAGATATCATCTATTATTTCAAAGAGCAGTTGGAGGAAAACCAGAAGTTTGTCGAGATCAATAAGAAAGAGAACTTGGCACAGGTGTTCACGGATTGTCGCTACACACGCAAGGACAATGAGGCCATGTCTGAAGGATTGCTGCAGGCATTGAAGAATCAGGGATTCCTTTGAAAGGTGTCTGGCGCAGTGAATGAAAGCGGCAGAAACAGAAAGGACAGAATGGAGAAAATAAAGGAGAGGACTCACCACGAGCCCTCTCCTTCCATTAAACATAAGTTATCTATAGGAATTGGTTAGTATGGATTCTTTATGACTTTTTTCTAATGTAATGCTTTGATTTTCATTGTCAGTTCCTCCACCTCGTCACGCACATGATGATCTGTCGTCATCATATCCGAGATTTGCTTCAAGGCATGTACTACGGTGGCATGATTGCGATTGCCGATGAGTCGCCCTATCTGCATGTGTGAAGTGTGGGTCATGTGTTCAGCCAAATACATGGCCAATTGGCGTGCATAGGCAATTCGCTGTGTTCGTTCACGTGAATCAATCTGGCTGACCTTAAGATTGAAGTGGTCGCAAACAGTTTGCTTTACATCTTCAACCGTGATTTCCTTCTTGCTGTGCTTCTCGACGAATTGTGGCATCAGTTTCCGTACCAAGGTCATGTTGATGTCACAATTGTATACCAACGAGTTGACCATAAGGGAATTGATGATGCCTTCAAGATCACGCACGCTGTCATCAATGTTCTCGGAGATGAATTTGAGCACATTGGTGGGAATGTTCAGACCTTCCCTTTCCACTTTGGCAGACAAGATGTCAAAACGCAAGTTTTGTGTGGGTTTCTCAATCTCTGCCTGCATACCCCATTTGAAACGGGTGAGCAGTCTGTCTTCCAAATCCTGAATGGCAATGGGAGGACGGTCGGCAGAAAGAATGATTTGCTTGCCGTTGACGTGCAGATGGTTGAAGATGTGGAAGAAAGTGTTCTGGGTTCCTGTTTTGCCAGAGAGTTCCTGCACGTCATCGAGAATCAGCACATCAATACTCTGATAGAAGCGGATGAACTCGTTAATCTGGTTTTGTCTCACAGCATCAGTGTACTGAACGGTAAAGAGGTGTGCGGATAGGTACAGCACGCGTAATTGCGGGTGCAGATCTTTGATTCGTAAGCCAATGGCATTGATCAAGTGGGTCTTACCACATCCTGATGGACCAAAGACAAAGAGAGGATTGAAGGTCTTGGATGGATTGTTGGCAATGGACTCACCGACAGAACGAGCCAGACGGTTGCTTTCACCTTCGATATAGTTTGCGAAATTATAGTCGGGAATTAACTGAGAATCGAGATCCTGTACTTGAGGAGCTGTTATGTCGCTGGGGGCTTTGCTTGCATTAGGACGAGCTGGACCATTGACAACCTTGGCTGTCATACTGCCTTTTTCCGTGACATTGCCTCCCTTTGGGGTCTTCACCACTTTTACTTTATAAAATAAAGAAGTGACGCTGTTGCCAAATACGCGCTTGAAGGTAGATGCCATCAGATTCAAGAAGTGCTCCTCCAAATACTCCTTGACGAACTCACTTGGTACATCAAGTACCAATTTACCATTCTCGAGGCTGTTCAACTCGACGAAGGCAAATGAGGTCGCGAATTGTTGTGGGGTGATGTTATCTCGAATAATCTCAAGGCATCTACCCCATAGGAGTTTTGGATTTTGTTCTGTTTCTACCATTTTAGCGTTTTGGTGATTCTCGTGTTTATTTTTCTGAATGCAAAGTTCGCCTTTTTTTTTGAAATGACAAAATATGTTTTCTGATGCGTTTTCAAAGCCAATCTTAAAAATGCTTCATTTCAGCCATTTACGTATCTCTAGTTATCGGCGCACTTGATTCGTGTTGTTTTTTTCTTATATTTTGAGAATTAGAACCTTACACATTTGTTTCACGTATGGAACAATTAGCGGGGTTTATTTTTTTTTGCTTCTTAATTATTTGTTTTTGATAGGTTTTCATAATCATAGAAACGCCCCGTATTCATGAAAATGTTGTTTGAACAAAATTCAAATAATAACATTTTCTCATCTTTTCTTAAGTGTTCCTTTATTTATCCTTTTTTCCGAAAAGAGAGAAATGAACGTAGCGTTTGGGGTGCAGTCTGAAGTCTTCAAGTAAGCGTGCAGAATTCTGCATGGTGGAGTCAATATGCAGTGCAATGGAGTTGTCGTTCATCAGTATTCCCAGCGAATTGTCTTTGCTGTTCATTGCTGTATTCATCTTGAAGGTCATCTCCTGTACACCTGTCATGGTTGCATCTGCCTTTTGTGCCATTCCTACCATGTCAATCTGATTCAAATTGTTCGTGGTGATTTCTAAGTTGGAACAGATGTTCTTGGTCGTGGCCATGAGTTGGGGTACATCGTTGCCGAGTAATCCGTTCAGACGTGTGGTGGTCACGCGCAGGTCGGACGATACAGCTTCCATGTTGTGCAGCGAAGTAGTGATGGCCGGATCGTTTGCCATCGTGTTCAAGGCTGTCAGGATGGAGTCCACTTTGGGCAAGAGTGCTTCGACTTGTGGTATCATGTTTCCTGCTTCAGTCATCAGATCCACCAGTGGAGCTCCCTGTATTGTGTCGCCAGGCTGAAGGAGCGCTGTGGGATTAGGGCCTAACTTCAAATTCATCATAGCACTTCCCAACATCTCTTTGGTCATGTAGACGCTGGTTCCCTGTGGTATCTGGAAATTGGGGTTGATAGTGATTTCAACCGTCAAATTCTGCTTGTCAGGATTGAACTTGATAGCTTTCACAGTACCAACTTTCAAACCATTGGCACGTACATCGGAAGCGGTTGGCATTCCTTGCACATCAGCAATCTCTACAAAATAGGAAATTTCATCATTGAAGAGCTTAAGCCCTTTGAGAAAGATGATACCTACATACACGATGATGGCAGATAGAATTGCCACCGATGCGATTTTGATTTCTTTACTTATTTTCATATTATTCTTCAAATGTCACTATAAATGCTTGGGGAAATTTGTCAAGGATGGATTGGCGCAGTTTCTTTGCCTCGTCCATTGTTGCTGCAGAGCCATAGGTGTAGATATATCTGCCTTCTTTTTCATGTCTTTCACATTGCAAGCCCTTGAATTGCTTGTCGTTGCTTTTCAACTTGACGCTGCCAGAGAAGATTTGCACCTTATACACCGTGTGCTTCTCTCCATTCGTTGTAGCTGGTGCGCTTGTTGTGGTGCTGACCTCTGATGTTGGTTCTGCAGTCGCAGTCGTTGTTGTTTGTACAGGAGTATTGGAAGGTTTTTCCAAATTTGCTTTCTTGCCTGTTCGTTGTGAAGCATATTTTGCTATTGCATTATAGATGCTTTTTGCCATCAGATTCTGGCCGTCTTTAGACATCAAGAATTTCTCTTCCTCAGGGGTAGAAATAAATCCTACTTCAAGCAATACACTAGGCATATAAGTGAGACGCAGTACAGCGAGGTTTGCTTGGCGTACTCCCATATCCTTACGTCCACCTGTATGTACCATCTCGTCTTGTGCCATTTTTGCAAACGCAACACTTTCTTTCATGTCGTGGTCTTGCATCAGTTCGAACATGATGTTGCTTTCGGGCGAAGGGTTATAGTTGTATTTTTTTGCGGCTTCACCTTCGAGGGCAATCACTGAGTTCTCTCGTTTCTCCACAGCCAAATTGGTACCTGTTGAAGAGGAGCTTAAAGTGTATGACTGAACACCATATGCATAATGCGTTGCATTCTTTGGCAATGCATTAACATGGATAGAAACAAAAAGATTGGCTTTTGCCTTATTAGCTATTTCAGCACGTCGTCCTAATTCAACGAACACATCTGTTGAACGCGTATATACCAAATTGATTTCTGGATGATTGTTTTTTAGCAATCTCCCAACTTCCATCGTGATGTTATAGGCGATGTCTTTTTCACGATTGCGAGACGAAGAGCCAATGCATCCAGGGTCCTTTCCACCATGTCCCGCATCAAGCACTACGACAAATTGTTCTCCATCGTTGATGGCTGAGGCGGGTAGGGTGCTGAGTAGTACTCCTAAAAATATAATAATGTGTAAGAGTTTTCTCATATTGATTGAAAATTGTTGCAAAGATACAAAAAACAATCTAATAATGTTTGAAAACCAAGAAAAGAATACCATTTCTGATATTCTTTTCTGATTTATTGAAGCTTTATTTACATTTGTGTCTATCGTGTTAGACGATACTTGGCACCGACAGTAAACCAAACACCGGGTTGCTTCACATTGGCGAAATCGTAATATGGATGGTCGGTGAGGTTGTTAGCCTGTACGTAGAAGGTGTAGTGGGGGTGTGTCCATTGCACTTTCAAGTCGAGAGTTGCATAAGTGCCGAATGATTGACGTTCCCCAGTCTGTGCATTGTCAAATTCTCCGGAACGGTTTTTGAGGGTGAAGTCCCATTGAGCGGTGAGATGGCTGAAGATGCGATGATTGAGGGAGGTGACGAACTTGTGGCGGAGGAAAGTCATACGGGAGACGTAGTTGGCTGTTTGCTCTGTGTTGACACGATATTTGTAATTGTAGCAATAACTGATGGTGAGGCGTCGGAGGATGGAGGAACCCCATGGGGATGTGCGTGAGAAATCGAACGTGGCTAAGGCTTCTGTACCAATGTTGTCAATATTGCTGTTGGCTGTAGAGTAGTAAGTGGCGTCAGGATATTTCACCCAATCAATCATGTCCGTTCCGTGGCGATAGAAGCCTTTGACCTGAATTTGGTAGAAAAAACTGGTGTAGGAGGCTCCGAGATGCCAGTCGGTACTCTTTTCAGGTTTAAGTTGGGCGTTGCCTTGCAATCCAGGTCCATTGTAATATATGTCCGTGTATGTGGGCGTCCTGAGGCTCTGATTGAAAGATGCGAAGAGTTTCAATGATTCGGTAGGATACCATGAGAGATCGATGCCTGGATAGAGTCGCATTCCTCCTGCGACAGCGGTGTTATGGTTGGCCAGCACACCCATGGAGAGGCTCAGATGATTCAGTAGGATGTCGTGTTCCAGATAGAGACTCACGTTACTGCGTCCATCCTTGTATTTATAGTGTTCGTCGTGTCCTGGCACCTTGTACTTGTGTTGTTCATCCTCTGGAATTTCTTTGCCAAGCCGGGTGGAGAGAATGTTTTCACGTCGAAATTCAAAGCCTAAGGCTGTCTTGCCCAATGCCCAAGTTGTGTATGCGTTAGTATTGACTCCATAGACGTTGGTTTGGTGGAAATTCTGGTAGGCGGCAGGGTTGGCACGTCGCCATACATAGTGATCGAGGGAGCGGTTCCAGTACATCTGCACAGGAATGCGTATTTGCCCCTTGTATTCGGCTTGCGCAGCTATGAGATAGCGGCGGTCTTGCTCGTATTGTGTGTCAGAACCTGTGCCGTAGAAGGTATTGGCGCCGTAGTTCATTGTGCTGAGTCCAGCTTGGAAGGTGGCGTCAAAATGTTCACTTCGGTATTTTCCGTTCCAATAGGCGTTGCCCTTGTTGAAGTCATCGTTAGAGGTTCCACCATCGCTTCGTGCATACCCACCACTGAGGCGGTTGTTGAAGTGGGTGGTTTTCAATGACACAAAGGCATTGGCCCCCAAGGTTCCATAGGACCCCCCTTGTAAATGGATGCCTGCATTGTTGTTCGTTTCAGTGCGCGTAACGATGTTGATGACACCAGCAAAGGCCTGGCTGCCATAAACTCGACTGGCACCTCCTTCGAGAATTTCGATGCGTTCGATATCATCGACATTGACAGGGAGGTCAACGGTCAAGTGTCCTGTGTGAGGGTTGCTGATGTTGATGCCGTTGAGCAGGACTGTGAGTTCGTCTTCAGTGCCACCGTTCACGCCAATGTCTGTCTGAATGCCAAAGCCTCCACGCTGCCGTACATCAACCCCTGCAGCGAGTTTCAGCAGGTCGTTGACGGATTGGGCACTGGAGGCTTCGATATCTTGCCGAGTGATGACTTGAACGAGGCGAACTGCCTTGTCTGCAGGGAGTGGGGCACGGGTGGCTGCCACTTCTACCTCTGCAAGCAGTTGGTCATCGTCGTGGTCAATCGCAGACATGTCCTGCTCCATGTCGTTGGAGCGCTCCACATTCATGGACATGGTAGCAGCTGAAGAGTTCGGACATGCTACAGCCAGTGTGGCGATACTGAGTACGCTGATACGAATTTCGCGTTTCAGACTAAGGAAGATGGCATCGCCATGACGTGTGAAGTGATGCCATGTGATGGCTTCCTGCTTCTTGAATCTTGTTTTGTAGTTCATTTTGTTTGTAAATTAATTAAAATAGAAATAAATGGTCTCGCCGAGATTCGGCGAGCAAAAAACTTGTTTGGGAAACTCGCAAACGGCTTGCGAGTTCCCCAAACTACTTGTTATCTTTATCATTGCCGTTTCAAATTTCTCTCTGCATCCATTCTCAGGAAAATAAACAGTAGCAAGGTAAATCCCCACAGTGAGGAGCCACCGTATGAGAAGAATGGGAGCGGGATGCCGATGACGGGTGTCAAACCAAGCACCATGCCCACGTTGATGAATAGGTGGAAGAGGAAGATGCTAAGCACGCAGTATCCATACACCCGTCCCATACGTTCCGTTTGTCGCTCAGCCACAGCAATGAGTCTCCAGATGAAAAGTAGATAGACGATGAGTACGCCAGCTGAACCGATGAACCCCTCTTCCTCACCCACGGTGCAGAAGATGAAGTCGGTGTGCTGTTCGGGTACGTAGCGGAGTTTGGTTTGGGTACCGTTGAGGAATCCCTTGCCGAATAATCCTCCCGAACCGATGGCTATCTTGGCCTGATTGACGTTGTAGCCAGCACCACGTGGGTCGTCCTTTATGCCGAGCAACACCTCAATGCGGATGCGCTGATGGTTGTCTAAATGTTGGAAGAGTGTATCGGTCATATAGAAGAATGCAGTGGAGATGATGGCAAAGAGAGCGATGAGACCATAACGTATCATGCGCGTGTAAATAGCTAATCCAATGATGTAACCAATCATCAGTATACAAAGTCCGAACAGGATGTAGCAGACATCGAAAGGAATGACATAGATGGAGAAAAGCATGGCCAGTAGGGTCGCTCCAGCGCAAGTGTAAGCCATGATTTTCACGGCTTTGAGGTTGCGGCAATAAATCCACACCATGCAGATCGTGAAGGACATGCCCAATAATAATACAGTGAACTCTCCAATGGATACAGGCATGTTGGTGATATGGTCTTGACTAAAAGTCAAACCCACGACGAAGTAAACCACGCAAGCGAATCCGGTAAAGAGCAGCGAGCCTGTCATACCTTCCCTGTAAAGCATCAAGAAGAACGCAAAATAGACCAAAGCGGATCCCGTTTCCTTTTGAGCGATGATGAGTATCATGGGTAAGAAAATCAAGCCGATGGCGGTGCCAATATCCTTAACTTTACGGATACTAAATCCGTATTCTCCCATCAGTTTGCCTAATGCCAGTGCGACGGCAAACTTAGCAAACTCCGCAGGCTGAATCTTGACCGAACCGCCAATAGGTAGCCACGATCGGGAACCCTTAGTGTCAGGGGCAATGACGATGGTGATGGCAAGCAGAATCATCATTGCTCCGTAGATAACAAAGGCGGCAGTGTCGTAAAACCGCTTCTCGATGAGCATCAGAACGGCAGCCAACACCAAGGATGTCCCGGCCCATACAATTTGCTTGCCCGAATTGGTTTCCCAACTGAAGAGGTCTGGATTGTTGAAATCGTAACAGGCACCGCACACACTGAACCATCCCCACACGATAAGAATCACGTAGAGCAGGATGGTCACCCAGTCAATGCTGAGGAATATCCCTTTACTGCTATTGTTTTGTCCTGTCATTTTCTTGTTTTTATCTAAACCTTAAACACAGAATTCGCAACCCACAATCATGTTACCTCTCCCTTGTTCCGTAATCGATGTGCCTGTTCTGGAAAGACGTGGCTCTTGCTTCGCTGGACGGTGAAAGTTTTCCATTGATAAACTGCTCCATCATCAGCGCCCCTATAGGTACACCGAAAGTGGCTCCGAAACCACCATTCTCCACATATACGGCAATGGCAATTTTCGGATTGTTCTTAGGGGCGAATCCCATGAATGCAGAGTGGTCCTTGCCTCGGTTCTGCGCTGTTCCTGTCTTACCACAGACTTCATACATGGAGGTGTTGGCACTGCGGCATGTTCCACCTTGTACAGCTTTGCGCATGCCCTCAACCACCAGGTTATAATACATCGTATCAACTCTTGTTGTATGTTTGACCAAAAGGCTGTCGGCAATCTTTCCATCCTCAATTGCCTTGACGATGTGAGGAGTGATATAGTAGCCACGGTTGGCAATGGTGGCTCCAAGATTGGCAATTTGGAGTGGCGTGAGTGTCACCTCACCCTGCCCGATGGCGATGGAGATGACACCTAAGGCATTCCATTGTCCGAGTCGTCGGTCATAGTAGTCTGCGTTGGGAATCATACCGCGAGCCTCACCTGGTAAATCTACCCCCAGTTTATATCCGAAGCCCATCGAAACCATGTAATCTTTCCATGTTGTCATGGCCTCCTGAATGTTCTTGTATTTTGTTCGGTTGTTCAGCATGTGATAAAGTCCCCAGCAGAAGTAGCCGTTGCACGATGTTGCGATGGCAGGGATGAGGGGTAGGGGAGAACCGTGTCCATGGCACCCCACACGCATTCCCTTGGTGACGAAACCACGGTAACATGGATAGGCTGTGGAAGAAGTGATGATGCCTTCCTGCAAGAATGTCAGTCCCTGTGACGTCTTGAAAGTGGAACCTGGAGGATATGTGCCAGCGATAGCTCGGTTCAGCATGGGTTTTAGAGGGTCACGCTGCATATCCATCATCTGTGTGCCACGTTGCTTCCCCTCCATGCGATGTGGATCGTAGCTGGGGGAACTTACCATGCAGAGGATTTCACCAGTCTTCGGTTCAATGGCAACAATGGCACCCATCTTCCCCTCCATCAGACGTTCACCGAGGGCTTGTAACTTGGAATCGATAGACAAGGTGAGATTCTTGCCTGGTATTGGTTTTCGGTCCAATACCCCATTGCGGTAATGTCCCTGTATGCGTCCTCGGGCATCACGCAACAGAATCTGTACCCCCTTCACTCCTCGAAGTTCTGTCTCATAACTACGTTCTACACCTTGCTTGCCAATATAATCGCCTGGATCGTAGTAGTCGTCATTGTCCACCTCTGTCTGCGACACCTCAGCTACATCGCCCAGAATGTGGGCACAATGGTCCGTGGCGTAACGTCTGATCGTTCGCTCACGGATGAAGAAACCGTGAAATCGGAAGAGCTTCTCTTGGAGAATACCATACTCTTCTGATGAAATCTGTGGCATGAAGAGTTGTTGTGTATAAGTGGAATAGCCTGGATTCTTGTTGCGATTTTTGATCTGTGCCATACGATCATCGAACTGCTTCTTGGTGATATTGATTGTGCGGCAAAAGTCAAGCGTGTCGAGGTTGTGCACTTCGCGCATGATGACCATAATATCGTAAGCGGGTTGGTTATAAACCAACAGTTCTCCATTACGGTCGTAGATGACGCCACGAGCAGGAAAGATGACATTGTTGAAGAAGGCATTGTTATCGGCTCGACTCTTATATTCCTCGTTAGAGAGTTGCAAAAAAGCCAGACGGACGATATAGCAGAGAACGATGACTAATGCTATACCAGCCAGGACAAACTTGCGATAATCATAAACGTGGTTCTTCATGGTTCCTTACGAATGATGTTCAAAATCTTTTCGAACATGTACAATCAATTCGATGCAGATGATGATGAGTGTGGCAAAAACGGAAGAACCTCCGATGGACACAAGTGTCAATTGCCAATCCATCAGTGTGAAAGCATCTAACAGATAGAAGCATCCGTGCAATACCAACATCAGAAGGAACACGTAGAAAGTATAGTTCCAGAATTTTAAAGTGGTGAAGGATGGAATAAAACCTTCTTCTGCATCACGTGGTGCCATTCTGTTTAGCAGGAGGGGCTGAATCATCGCAATCAAGGTGCATGCTGCTGCTGCCATGCCAGCCGTATTGCTGAAAATATCGAACAAGAGCCCGATGGCAAATGCCCATATCAAGATTTCTACACGTGACGAACCACGATGGAAGCATACCACCATATAGCCTATCACAAGGGGGGTGATATAGCCAAACAAGTGGATGTGATTGAACACCAATACCTGTAAAAGCAGCAGGATAAAGAGCCTGCCTATACGCATGAGGACATTTGAATTCATCTGACTGTATCGGTGTTAATGGGAGTTCCTTCTATTTTATCTTTCGCCTGTTCCTCCGGCTTTTTCAATTCCTCCTGATTCTCGTGTTTGGCGAGAATACTGTCTTGGCTTGCAGGACTGGTCGCCATTTCTTCGAGCATATGGCGTTCTGGAGCAGAATAATTGGTGATGACAGAAACCTCGCGTAGGTTGGGAAAATTGGCGAATAGTTTTACTTTTAAGAAATAAGACATGCCGTCAGGTGAGTCGCCGATGTGCTGTACTACACCAATGGGAAGTCCTGGTGGAAAAATGTCAGAATAGCCGTTCGTTTCCACTATCTCCTTTTTCTTTACAGGAGCATGTCGAGGCACGCTGGTGACATATGCGATGTCAGCATAACCACGCTGCCACACAAGTGAACCGAAAAATTCAGAAGTACGTAATCGGCAACTGATTTTACTGTTTACATTCAATAATGGCAGAACAATGCTGTAGTGTCGGCTTGTCATGTACACAATGCCTACCACACCACGCGAACAGATGACGCCCATCTCTGGACGAATTCCATCAGCCTCTCCCTTATTGATGGTGATGAGGTTGTTGGCTTTGTGAAGGGTCATATTGACCACCTGTGCATTCACTATATCGTACTGTAGAGGGAGATCTGGCATACGTTTCATGCTGTCTTGATGCATGATCTCCATCTGCTGTCGCATCAAATAGACCTCTTTGCGCAGTTGTTCATTGGTCATCTCCAATTCCTGATTGACTTCCTTTAGATGTATATATGACGTAATGCTACTAATGACGTTGTAGGTGGTTCCTACTACGTCATTAGCAGTCGTGAAATATACATTCTTTTGGTATCCGTTGCTGCTGAAGAGAAAAACAAGGCTGATTACTTCCAGCAACAGGAACACAAACCAATGCTTATTGTGTATGATTAAGTCAATCAGTGCACGCATTATGCGTTTATCTCATCAAGAATTGGAAATTGTGGACGTTCTTCAAGGCTACGCCTGTACCCTTTGCCACGGAGTGCAAGGGGTCGTCATCCACATGGAATGGAATCTGAATCTTGTCGCTTAAGCGTTTGTCAAGACCACGCAACAATGCACCACCACCAGTCAACCAAATGCCGTTGTGTACGATGTCAGCGTACAACTCTGGAGGTGTGGCTTCAAGGGCTTGAAGTACAGCGGTCTCAATCTTTGCGATGGTCTTGTCAATACAATGTGCAATTTCCTGATAACATACTGCAACCTCCAATGGTAGGGCCGTAATTCGGTTAGGTCCATGTACTACGAAATCTTCTGGTGCCTCATCACCAAGGTCAGTCAGGGCAGAACCTACGTTGATCTTGATGCGTTCAGCCATACGCTCAGACACTTTCACATTGTGCTGGCGTGCCATGTATTCTTGAATGTCTGCAGTCAATTCATCACCTGCCACACGGATGGAGTTATTACTTACAATGCCACCCAATGAAATGATGGCAATTTCTGTAGAACCACCACCTATGTCCACAATCATCTGGCCTTCTGGCGCTTCCACGTCGATGCCACAACCAATGGCTGCTGCCATAGGTTCATAAAGCAAGTACACGTCACGACCACCAGAATGCTCGGCACTGTCACGTACTGCACGCAGCTCCACTTCTGTCGAGCCTGATGGAACGCCAATGACCATGCGAAGCGATGGGGTGAAAAGATGGTGGCCGGTCTTTACCATTTTGATGAGTCCACGCATCATCTGTTCGCAGGCATAGAAGTCTGCTATTACACCATCACGTAATGGTCGGCAAGTGCGGATGCCCTCATGCTCTTTACCATACATCATCTTGGCCTTGTGACCTACGGCAATGATTTTATTATTCTTTTTGTCGAGTGCAACAACCGATGGCTCATCCACGACCACTTTGCCGTTGACGGTAATGATGGTGTTGGCTGTGCCGAGGTCCATTGCTATATCTTGTGTCAAAGAGAAAAATCCCATAATAATATCCTAATTTACAATTTTCAGTTTTACCTCACTCTATGTTACCTTCCCTTCTTATTGGGCAAAATAAGCATGAATGGCAGTGTCGTAATGGCTGGAAGTAGCAAATGCACGCTCAGCAAATTGCTTACGTTGCGCCTTGGTGGTTTCTGCACCCTGTGCCTTGACGATGTCGAGCAAGGGCTTATACTCAGCTTTGCTGGGCACAATCACCACATCGTTGAAGTTCTTGGCTGCTGCACGGATGAGTGAGATACCACCAATGTCAATCTTTTCAATGATGGTGGGTTCATCGTTGGTTGATGCCACTGTCTCCTCAAAAGGATAGAGGTCAACAATGACCAAATCGATTTCGGGAATCTCATATTTTCCCATCTCCTGCTGGTCGCTTTCCAATTCGCGGCGACCCAAAATGCCACCAAACACTTTAGGATGCAATGTCTTAACACGACCTCCCAAGATAGATGGATATGTAGTTAAATCCTCGACTTTCTGACATGGATAGCCAAGGCTCTCAATAAATGCTTGTGTACCTCCTGTGGAAAGGAATTTTACTCCATTTTTGTTCAGTTCTGCGAGCAACTCGTCCAGTCCGTCCTTGTGAAATACAGACACGAGTGCGGTCTTGATTTTCTTTACGTCAGCCATTTTTCTTTCCTTGATTTGATGATTGAAACTTATTGATTAAAATGTATAGGCTCAAGCCTTTTTCATTCAATTCTCCTCTTTCGGCGAAATCGGTTGTGTGCGCACACAGCAACATTCAATGTTTTGCCTTACGAACTGCAAAGTTAGGCATTTCTTCTGACACATTATTAAAGAAATTAAATTTTTTCGTTGTTTCTGAATAAAATTCTTGCTTGAACGAAAACTTTACACTAATTTTGAACCCGTAAACATCAAACCAATACGATTATGCGACATTTCACCCTTCTGCTTCTTCTGTTTTGGCCTGCGTTTGTGCAAGCTCAGTTTTTTTTCGATTACCCTCCTCGTCAACGGGTGGAACAACGTCAGGAACGCTTCACTCCACCTCAATTCAAGGGTGGGGAAGAGGCTGTGAAGTCTTACCTTCAGAAGAACTTCAAGCGCCCAGAGACACGTGAGAATGTGGATGGCAGAATTGTTGTCGCAGTGATTGTCAATGCGAAAGGAAATGTGGAAGAGGCTCAGGTACTTCGTTCTTTGACGAAAAGTCTTGATTCTGAAGCCGTCAGAGTATGCAGGAAAATGAAGTTCAAACCTGCTACATCAGGAAAAAAGAAGGTGAGAGGTCGTGTTGACATCACCTTCCCGATTCGTAAAGGTAGGCTTTCTTTTTTTAATTTACCTACCACAGATGTGTAAAAGGAACAATAGGTTTTGTGAATAATGTTTAGCATTTATTTCACTCCGACGAACAGCGTGTTGCTGGTGTAGGATTTACCTGCATATTCTGTGTTCAGATTGATTCCCAATGAGGTATGACCACGTGTGCGATTGCCATGTACGCGTCCTGTGTAGCGAATCTTCTGTCCAGGTTGCAAAGTGGTGGTCAGAGAGGGTGATACGCTGAAAGATTTGGGCTCGTTCACAATCAGATAAATCACGATGTCACGCAAGACTGAATTAGAAGTGTTGGTGATGAATCCCTCTACTTCAATCGTCTCTCCTTTAGAGATATAGCCATCACCGTCCATGTCCATGTAGGAAAGCTCGGAAATACTCAACACGCTTGATGCAATAGTGCCGTCACCAATCTGGTAATTACGGCTGTTCACATTGCCGTGATAACTTCCTTGGTGGTCACTTCCATAGCCTTCCTGATAACCACCACTGGTCTGATACCCCACATTGTTATTCCCGTATTGACCATATTGAGTTGCATCATTGGAACGCCTGTAGTCTTCATATCGACGTGCTTCAGCCTTTTCCTGCTCCTCAATTTGAGAAGTGATGCCCACGCCTAAGATGGCTCCAATACCCATACCGATAAGGCTGCCCAATGCAGCACTCTCACCACGGAAAGGACCATGACCCGAAAGTACACCTACGGCGCCACCTACATGGCTACCAATCATTGCACCAGTCACTCCGCCTGCTGCTTGATAGGAACTGGTGCAACTGCTTGCCAAGAAGGCGGTGGCCAATGTCAAACATACGAATTGCTTTCTTTTCATTGCTTTCTTTTTTGAATTGATTGTTGAACATTTGTTTACTTAGTCAGGTCTCTCTTCTGCTATATAGTCGTCAATCAATTTTCTGGCTATTGACATTTTGTCGGGGATAGGGGGGAGGTGATTGCGATTGAACCATCCAGCATTGCTTAGTTCTTCCTCTTGTACTTGCACCTCACCTCTCACATAGTCGGCTGTGAATCCTATCATAATTCCGCAAGGGTAAGGCCAAGGCTGGCTTCCGAAATATTTGATATTCTTAATTTCCAATCCCACTTCTTCTGCCACCTCACGTTCGACACATTGTTCCAGGGTCTCTCCTGTTTCCACAAATCCTGCCACCAATCCATACATCTCGCTGCGTCTAAAGTTCTTGGCATGAACCAACAGAATGTCATCCCCACGTCTAATCCTCACGATAATGGCGGGACTCACTTGTGGCCACATTTCTTTGCCGCAGTTGGTACATTGTTTGCTGATGGTTGTAGCGCGTTTCATAGGGGCACCACATACGCCACAGTACTTAGTGTTCGAATCCCAATACAGTAATTCCGAAGCCTTGCCTGCTGCATTGTAGAACTCTCTGGGCAGTAGGGTCCATGACTCTCTCAATCCTACTGTCACCATATTCTTCAAATCGGCTGGTGGAACATTCAGACTATATGCCATGCAAGGTATGCCATCGATAGGAGGAAGTTCCTGGCACGGAGTCCATTCCTTCATGGGAAATGGAGGTTCGTCCATGCAGGGTACCCGATAGGTGTCCTTATCATGTTCCAGTATCAGCGAGTTGCCGATAAACACAAACCAGAATGTTGCCTGTTTCTCCATGCCTTTTCTTGCAAATTTGTGCCAAAATTAGGTATAATTTGCGACATGAACGCCATTTTTTGTCTTTAAAATCATTAAAAAAGTTAAGAGTTTCAAGAATAGTTGTGAATTAGCACAAAAACGACTACATTTGTACTCAAAATCATCGTATCACATGACAAACGTAAGTCGCGCGTACATATATATAATATTGACTCTTTTCGCATCTTTGTGCGTTAACACACTCTATGCACAGAAGAAGGACAAGCCCAAGAAATCGAAACATGTAGAAACTGTTGTGACGGATTTTCAACCTGATCCAGTTGCAGGTAAGGCACGTCCAGACCGCCACCCCAAACCATTGGAGATGCCTCTATTTGCTAGTGGGGGAACTCGAAGCGGCAAAGGAACAGGAGGCAGTGAGGCACATGGTATAGATGTGAGTCATTATCAGGGGCGCATTAATTGGGATGAAGTAGCCAGAGACCCGAAAGTTACTTACGTTTATCTGAAAGCGACAGAGGGTACAGGCAATCAGGATGACACTTATCGTTATAATTTTCAAGAATGTAAACGTGTGGGTCTCATGGTTGGAGCCTATCATTTCTTCCGTCCACAGCTTCCAGTCAAAGGGCAGTTCGATAATTTCATGTCTCGTGTGGAGACCCGCAAGCAAGATTTGTTACCTGTAGTCGATATTGAGACCACCAATGGTGTCTCAGATGCAGTTCTTCAGTCACGGCTACTCGAATTCTGCGAACTGCTGGAGCGTGAGTTTGGCAAAAAGCCCATCATCTATACGGGTAAGAATTTCTATAACAAGCACATTCACGGCAATTCGCGACTGCGTGCTTACAAGTTTTTCATAGCCGCATATTCCTTCATCGAACCAGATCTCTATGACGACAACGATTACGTTCTTTGGCAGTATTCAGCCACCGGTTCTGTGCGGGGTATTCGAGGCAATGTGGATATGAGCCGATTTGTCGGGCGTCATGATATTCGTGATATCCTCTACAAATAGGGATTCTCAATCAAATCAAAAAAAGAGAAACCGCTTCCCCAAGTTCCTCGCGAACAAGAGAAGCGGTCTTTTAGCCTCTAACATTTTATGGTTTACGTAATTCTGAACGGTGTCTCACGACACGGGTTTATTATGATGAGTAAAGAATCAATCTGGAATAGTATTGTACTATTATCTCCAAATCGGGTGCAAAGTTACGCACTTTTTCCACACTACGCAATACCTAAAATGTGTGATTCTTCATTTTTCACTTTTTGAAATAAGCTCTAAAGTGGTTGAAAATCTTATCTTTGATACTCGTCGAAGGTTTGATGTTTTCACCTATAGCCAACGTCTCAATGGCCTGTCGTTCTTCCTTCGTGAGAGTTTCTGGCATATAAACAGAAATGTTGATGATTTCATCACCACGCTGACCTGCATAACCGTTAATGTCAGGGATACCTTTGTTCTTCAATCTGAGTACTGTTCCAGGCTGAGTGCCAGAAGGAATGGAAATCTTGGCCTTCCCGTCATGTGTTGGTACCTCGAGCGAGGTTCCCAATACGGCCTGGGGAATGGTCAGCAAGAGGTTGTAAACGAGGTCAATGCCGTCTCGCATAAGGTCTGGATGTGGTTTCTCATGCACAAGAATCTGTAAATCGCCATTCACTCCATTCCTACGACCTGCACCGCCTTTGCCTTGGAAGTTGTAAGCATAGCCTTCCACCAAACCAGCTGGAAGCTCTACCTCCACTTGCTTTTCGCCTTTCACGATACCCTCGCCGTTACAATGCTTGCACTTGTTCTTGATGACTGTTCCTTCACCATGACAGGTGTCGCACACCGACTGTGTCTGCATGATGCCCAGCATCGTCTGCCTTGTTTTATAGACGACTCCCTGTCCGTTACAAGTGCCGCAAGTTGTTTCCTGTCCGTCTTCCGAACCAGAACCCTTGCAATGAGGACAAGTGATGTCAGTACGTACATTGAATTTTTTAGTTACACCATTTACAATGTCGTTCAGGTCAAGTTCAATCCTCATGCGCAGATCCTGACCCTTATAGACAGGTTTGCGCCGTTGACCACTACTGCCAAACCCTCCTCCGAATCCACTGAATCCTCCTCCGAATCCACCTCCAAACACATCGCTCATCATGCTGAAGATGTCATCCATCGACATGCCTTGACCGCCGCCAAAACCACCAGCACCCGGCCCGAATGCATCAGGCCCAAACTGGTCGTAGCGCTGACGCTTCTGTGGGTCGCGAAGCACGTCGTAGGCCTCTGCGGCCTCCTTGAACTTCTCTTCGGCTTGTTTGTCACCTGGATTTCTATCAGGGTGATACTTGATGGCCATTTTCTTATAGGCCTTCTTAATCTCGTCGTCGGAAGCGGTCTTCGCCACTCCCAACACTTCGTAATAATCTCTTTTCGCCACAGTCTTTATCTCTAAGCTCTTAGCTCTAAACTCTAAACTCTTTACCTAACTACTCTGCTACTGCCACTTTTGCATAGCGAATCACTTTGTCATTCAAGGTATAGCCAGGTGTCATGCAGTCTATCACTTTGCCCTTCATCTCGTCTGGCTGCCCAGGCACCATCGCAATGGCCTCATGTAGGTCGCTGTCGAACGGTTGCCCCATCACCTCCATCTTTTTCAAACCCTCCTGAGCCAGCAACTTGAAGAACTTGTCGATGATTAAGTTCAGACCCTCTTTCACGGCGGCTACGTCCTCATATCTGTCCATGTTTTGCTGAGCACGTTCCAAATCATCGATGATGGGTAGCAAGGTGGTGATGACCTTCGAACCACCATTCTTGATAAGTTCAGCCTTCTCCTGCATTACGCGCTTACGGAAATTATCAAACTCAGCTACTTTATACAGTTGCTGGTTCTTCAAATCCTCGACCTGTTTCTCCAATTCAGAGATTTTCTCTTCAGGTGTCAGTTCCGCTGGAGTCTTAGTCTCCTGTTCTTCTGTTTTTTCGTTGCTTGCCTCAGCCACCTCTTCCGTGTCCTCTGCCGCAGGGTTCACGATTTTCTCGTCAACCTCCTCTTTTTTTAGATTTTTATCCATAAGTCAATGATTTTTTACTTTTCAATTACAAAAAAAATGCCAGTGTACGAAACTCTGGCATCCTTATGACATAATGTCATACAGCCTTTTCCGAAATCGGCTGCAAAGGTACGACTAAGTAGGCACACTACCAAGGGAATTTGTATTTTTCAGTCGTTAAGGATGAAACGATTGGCTTCAGAATCCCAGTGGAGAGTATAATTGAGGACGAAAGGCTTTTGTTTGTTTTCATCGCTATCATTCTGGAGGAGGAGGGGACTATTGGTGGCTGTGACAGAGATTTGGTTGGTGTCTTTGTCAATGGTGATCTTACGAAAGTGGTCGACATTGGTAAGGGTATAATAATCGAGTGTATGAAGGGGTTCCCATTCTGTGGAGTAGAACGCCACGGAGGAATCGGGCGTCTTGTCGCAGTATATGGTACTGATGACCATGATGATGCGTGTTCCGTCATTCTTGCTGAGCATCTTGAACTCTTTCTCGGATTGTGGCGAGATGACAAGATGTGCATAGTCGTCGGTTAGTTCCTTCATGGTGGAGAAAGTGCGGAAGAGGTTGCGGGTTTGCATAGTCTTGTCGTGCTTCTGGTTGTCTACAATCTCCAAACGGTTGTATTCGGACAAGATGGGGCATACCTCTTGGGGCATCTTGAGGAAGAGTTCCTTGAACGACTGAGCATTGGCGAAGATAAGTGAACAGCTGAAAACTAAAAGTGCAAGTATTTTTTTCATACCTCTAATCATTAAACTCTCAATGATAATGTTACTCGTGCCTAATGGCTTCGATAGGATCCATGTTAGCTGCTTTACGGGCAGGGATGTAGCCGAAAATGATACCGATGAAGGTGCATACAGCGAAAGATACGTAGATGGACCAAGCGGGGATGCTGGACGGCATACCCATGAGAGGAACCACGAAGTTGCTGACTAAACCTCCTAAGAGTATACCCAATAGTCCACCAGTGAGCGAGATAAGCACAGACTCGATGAGAAACTGCAGAGAGATGACGAGTCCAGTGGCACCTACAGCCATGCGAAGGCCGATTTCTTTGGTACGTTCAGTAACGGATACGAGCATAATGTTCATGATGCCGATACCTGCTACGAGCAAAGAAAAGGCGGCTGCTACGACTAAGATGATGGTGACGGTATCCATGGTCGAGGACATGGTTTCCATCATTTCGGCCTGCGAACGGATGGTGAAGTCATCAACGGCTTCAGCTTTCAGTTTATGGTTGCTACGCAGTATCTGGGTCAGTTCCTCAATGGCTGCGTCGGAAAGTTCTTCGGTGAGTGCTGAACAAACGATGGAGGAAAAGTAGGTCTGTGCAGCGATACGTTTCATCACGCATGTATAGGGGGCAATGATTACATTGTCTTGATCCATTCCCCATGAGTTGTAGCCCTTGCTTTCCAATACGCCAATAATGCGCAGAGGAATCGATTTGAAACGGATGTTCTTTCCGATGGCTTCCGCTTCCTTTCCCTCACCAAAGAGTTCCTTGATGATGGTAGCGCCAACCACGCACACCTTGGACGCCTTGCGGATGTCTTCCTCTGTGAAGTTTGTGCCTTCCTCTAACTCCCATTGCTTGATGTCGAGGTATTCGGTCGATTCGCCGTAGATGGTGCTGTTTGTGTTGTTGTTGCCATAGATGACCTGTCCTGCAGATGTAACTTCTGGAGATACGTAACTGACATATTTCTTCTCATCTATAATGCGTTGGTAGTCTGCCATCTTGAGAGTCTGCATGGCGGAAGGGTCTTGGCGCACACCACCACGCATGTCTGCTCCGGGACGAATGGTGAGCAAGTTGGTGCCCATTGTGGAGAGTTCCTTACGGATGCTCTCTTTGGATCCTTGTCCGATAGACATCATGATGATAACGGCTGCCACACCAATGATGATACCGAGCATGGAGAGGAACGAACGCATTTTGTTGTTCGCCACAGCGTTGATACTGACCTTGAACAGATTTAATATATTCATTTTGAAATTTGATGTTTTGACCAAGCTCTTTGCTTGTGGACTGGTTAATCATCTACTGGTTTAGGCAGAGCAGCTAAGGCTTCGGCTGCCGATTTGATGTTGGTGTTGATAGTGTCTTCGCGAATCTTGCCATCACGCAGGTTGATGTTACGCGAGGCGAAAGAGGCTATTTCGGGGTTGTGGGTCACAAAGATGATTGTGTGTCCTTCCTGATGGAGTTTCTGGAAGAGTACGAGCATCTCGAACGAAGTACGTGTGTCGAGGTTGCCAGTTGCCTCGTCTGCGAGAAGTACGGCAGGGTTGTTAACTAATGCACGGGCAATGGCAACACGCTGCATCTGACCACCTGACATCTGATTGCTCTTGTGGTCAAGCCGGTCGCCTAATCCGACTTGCTGTAATGCCTTGATGGCTGCTTCGCGACGTTGCTTGGCATTATACTTGTTGTTGTACATCAGTGGCAACTCTACGTTCTCTACAGCTGTGGTCTTAGCCAGCAGGTTATAATTCTGAAACACAAATCCAATTTTCCTGTTGCGCAATTTGGCTCGTTGTTTTTTTGTCATCTTACGTACTGGTGTACCATCCAGATAGTATTCACCAGAGGTGGGTGTATCAAGACATCCCAACTGATTGAGCAGAGTGGATTTGCCTGAGCCAGAGGTTCCCTGTATGGTCACGAACTCACCTTCGTAAATCTTAAAACTGACGCCACGTAGGGCTTTCACGGTTTCGGAACCAACCTGAAAGTAGCGCTTTACGTTGTCGAGCTCAATGACGACTTTACGGGTATCTTTTTGTCCGTCCATTTTCTGTTTCTGTTCTATTATCTTCTGGGAAAATTACCGTTTGGTCTGCCACCACCCATTCCGCCAGGAGCGCCACCTGCACCATTAGCACCACTGCCATTAGCACCAGGAGCACCGCCACGGTTTCTATTGCCCCGTGGACGTGGCATGAATGGGTTGGATGTTGTTTGTTCGGGCTCTTCTTCTTCACCACCAATAATCTCGAAGTCAGTGAGAACCTCTGTACCTGCCGATACGCCGGAAAGTATCTCTGTGAGCATTCCATTGCTGGTGCCAATCTCCACTTTATGTGCCTTGAAAACATTGCCTTCCTTCGTCCATACTTTCGTGTGTCCTTCTACATCTTCCACAGTCTCACCGTCTTGAAGCAATGCTTCGTTCGGAGCGAAACGCAGGGCTCTTGCTGGAACAGCCAGCACACCATTCTTCTCCATAGTGTAAATGGTCACGTTGGCAGTGAGTCCAGGTTTTAACTTCAGCTGGTCGTTTGGAGCAGAAATGACTACTTCGTATGTGACCACATTGCTTTCGGTTGTAGCTTGTTGGCGCACTTGAGTTACTGTTCCCTCGAAGATGTCGTCGGGGAATGCGTCAACCGTGAAGGTAACACGCTGTCCCTCCTTTACGCCACCGATATCAGCCTCATCGATATCTGCAATCACACGCATGTCAGTCAAATCCTGCGCAATGATGAAGAGAGTGGGGGTCGTCATGGCAGAGGCTACAGTCTGTCCCTCCTCCACTTCTTTCGAGAGTACGACACCGTCAATCGGAGACGTGATTGTTGCATATCCGAGGTTTGTTTGTGCCTCTTGTACATTCTGCTGCTGTACTCTCACTTGCTGTACTGCTTGCTCGTAACTGAGTTTTGCATTTTCATAGTCATTGGCAGAAACAAGTCCCTTTTCGTAAAGGGTCTGATAACGCTTGTAATTGGCTGATTGATAATTGAGTGATGATTGTGCATTAGAGAGATTGCTTTGTGCTGATGCCAATTTGGATAGTAGGTTGGTCTTGTCAAGTTCAGCAATGACTTGACCACGATGCACTTCTGAGTTGTAATCCACATAAATGCGGTCAATGATACCTGATACCTGTGTGCCGACTTCCACTTCCGTCACAGGTTCGATAGTTCCTGTAGCTGTGATACTTGTGGTAATGTTTTGTTTCTCTACTGGAACTGTAGAGTAAGTAACCTTTGGACCTTCATTGCATGCAGCGAAGGTGGTTGCAATGATGAGTGTTGTGAATATGTTGCTTGTCTTCATTGTCTTTACGAATTGAAGATTTAGAAAATTTGAAAATTGGAATCTATTAAAGTTTAATTCTTTCTCCTGCATAGAAGTTCAGCATGGCGCAGTTTAGTAGTGCAGTGTATTTGGTTTGCAGCAATTGCTGCTCGGCTTGTAGCAGGTTGTTTTTTCCTGTGGTTAGTTCCACTATGTTCTTGAGTCCCAAATTGAATTGCTCACTGACGAGGTCGTAACTCTCTTGCATGCTCTTGACATTGTTCCTGGCATAGATGAACTGTTGCTGTGATGTCGTCGCGTTTAACCAATAGTTCTCGATGGTGGAGTAGAGCTGCTTCTGCTGTTCTAACAAATTTAATTCGCTGGTCTGCAAAGCGTACTTGGCCTTACGGATGTTCGTGCGAGCCTGATGGTTGTCAAATAGTGGCACTGAAATGGACAAACCTAACGAATTATTCATGTTGTTTTTTATCTGTTTGAAAAACTCTGTGTGTTGACCAGAAGAGTTATTGGAACCGATGCCTGCCGTCATTGATACGGTTGGCATGTAACCTGCACGAGCAGATGATATGGCAATTTGTGAAGATTCAATGTTCAGTTTGCTGGATTGAATTTCAGGGCGATTCTCAAGAGCAGCGTTGTAAACGGACTCTTCGTTGGGAATCATCGACAACACTTGTGCGTCAGTCACTTCAGGCATGGCGATTTGAAATGCTTCATCATCATGTATCTCCAGCAGTTGCTTGAGTTGCAACTTGTAGTTTTCAAGTTGTGACTGCGCCTGTACCAACGAATATTGGTCTTGGCTTACCTGAGCTTCCAGTTGCACGAGATCGACACGAGCCAGATTACCCACCTCGACCATAGTTTTGGCACGATCACGTTGCATCATGCTTGACTTGATTATTTCTCGACAAACCTTTACGGCTTCAGTTTCATACAGAATCTGTACATACAATTGGGCTATCTGTTCCTGAATGGTGTTAGCCTGTTGTTCGATGCCCAGTTCTGCAATCTTTTCAGTGAGTTTGTTTTGCTTAATTGTGTTGGTGTTACGATTGCCGTTCCATACAGTCCAGTTAGCATTGATGCCATAGGATCCATTATATGAAACAGAATTGCGATTGGTCGTCATCGTACCACCTGAAAGATTGATGGTCGTTTCGGCAAAAGGCCGCCATGAAGCATTTTGGTTTGTGCTGAATGACACCGATGGAAATAGGGCTGACTGACTTTGTAGTACATCTTCATGGTCAGATGCTGCCGTTATTCTCTTCTGTTGCAATTGAATATTGTTGGCAAGGGCATAATCGAGGCATTCTTGTAGTGTCCAAACTTTTTGTCCCCATGCAGCAGTACTTGTCAACAGAATGGATAACGTAGTCAATAAGTGTTTTTTATTCATTGTTGGTTTATTTGATGTCCAAATTTATATGAACCCTTTAAACTTAAAAAGTTTAATATTCAGTGAAGAGTTTAACATACTTTTTATAAAAAGAAAGCAGTCGGGCTATAAGCCGGGTTCTGTTTGCACCATGTGCGATGAACATTCATTCATCGTACGTTGGTCCATGTCTGTCATTTATCTACTCCATGAGTCGCCTCATGGCTCAAGCGTTCTACCCTCCACCGAACAATTGGGCGGGCTACCCTCGTGGCGGTGGTTTACATGAACTTGCAGCACCCAAGATGCACAGCCGACATGTCACCATGTCGCTGGTGAGCTCTTACCTCACCTTCTCACCATTTCAGCCGAAGCTGTTGTTATTTTCTTCTGCATTACTCAACCCTCGCGGACTGCTTCCGTATTAAGAAGTGGGATGCCCTATGCTGCCCGGACTTTCCTCTTGAGCCCCCGAAGGGGCTTCCAGCGACAGACCGTCCGGCTGCTTTCAACTTGCAAAGTTAATCAAAAATGTGACAAAAAAAGGCAAACCATGGAAAAATGGCTTGTC
>CADCQH010000030.1 GCA_902803605.1 uncultured Bacteroidales bacterium
AAACCCGGACAGGGTATCGCTGGGCTAAAACGTTATGCATGAGAACTTTAATTCTGAATTTAAATAATTTTAAGAGACACTAGTGTTGTCCCCATAATGACCGTAGGAGGTAAGTATGTTCACATGAATTTCTGTTTCAAAGATGCGATACACCAAGCGGTGGTTTGGCATTGATGTTTCATGATTGCCATGTTTTAATTGGGTGTCAAAGAATATGTGAAATCAGATTTTTGTGGCATTTTTCTTGTCCTTCGTGCAATATTCCTCCAAGAGGAAGTGGCTTTCTCAGATTTTATGTTTACCTTTGTAGCGATATTTGGAACAATTTTAAAATCAAAAACAGGATGAAAGCAAACTTTAAGACAACGCTCATGGCTATGGTTGCCATGTGTGCAAGTGCCACGACTGCAATGGCACAAAACATCACTGACCCCAAAACGTGGGCATGGGATTTTCCACAGGGACTTAGTATTAAAGCCGAGGCTGGCCAGGAAGCCCTGACTTGCCAGATGCACTATTTCGAACTGGTGAAGGAAGGTGAAGGACTGCTGAAGAAGACGATGATATGGTACGACACGACCATCGCTGAGCCTGGTGCCGAGAAGACCGCCATCGACAACTACGGCACACGCATCGAAGTGCCCAACGCGCTGATTATTCCGCTTGACAAAAACGGCAAAGCCAAGAAAGGTGACATTCTGCTGACTCACGACCGTTATCACTCCTTGACGCGTGCCATCGTGATTGATGCCGCTAATCCTGCAGAACCTGTGGTGTGCTTCCTTGACGACAGCTGGCCAGACAAGCCTGATTCGGATAAAATCGCTGAGAAGCAGAAGGGTGAGCAACTGAAGGCCGGCTCGTTCAACGTGCTCAAGAAGGACACCTTCATGTCAGGCGCGCAGGTGGCTTTCGGAACGGGAGAGAACAAGAAATTCGGCAAGATCATGCAGGTGAGCGGTGACAAGCTGCTGGTGAGCGTTTTTGCCGACCGCCTCGAATGCGTCTCGAAAAGCGAGTGTACCCTGCTGCCCCTCACCCCGAAAATCAAGGTGGGCGACACGGTGAGCTGCATCTCTTCAGACGAGTATGAGCCAGGCTACAAGGTGGTGAAGGTCGATTTGGAACATGGTCACGTGTGGGTGCAGTATGAAGGTTCGAGTTACACACACTGCTATGGCCTGTTCGACGTGATGAAGTAGTCACTGCATGCCAAAGGTTATTTGGTTATTCGGTTATTTGGTTATTTTTTTGTTTTTGAATTGACAGCACAAGAAGGCAATGAGGTGCGGAATGAGACATTTTTCTTCCCGTTCGTGAATTATTTCTCCAAAAGAGAGTGATTTTCTCAGATTTTATATTTACCTTTGGCGCGAAAACAAGGGACACTAAAAAGTCAAAAAGCAAACAATCTTATAACCTATAACATCAAACACTTATGCCTTATTGTGTGAAATGTGGCCAGAAGGTCTTCGCAGGTGCAGCATTCTGTACCGCCTGTGGTACACCTATGCCCAATGGAACAAGTGCAGCTCCATCTTCTCCCATGAAGACAAGTGCGTCACCCAATCCTCCTGTTCCACCGTCTCCCCAAACTCCAACTCCTCCTCCGTCTCCTCAAGCCCCTCCACCACCACCTGCACCTGGCAGTCAACCAGGCGCGTTCCGTGTGCAGATGATGCGCTACAAGGAGGCTACGCAACCTCCTCAGTACAGCACGACTCCACCGCCTTCGTTTGTACAGCAACAACAGGTTCAAAGGAGGCGGAGTGCGCAGAGGCGTAGCGGCAGTTCGTTTGGCGGATGTTTCCGACGCGGCTTTCACATCCTCACGGCTGCCATCGCCATGATTGCCTCGCTGTCGTGGGGCATCAAGTCAGCCTTCCCCAATCTCAATCTGAACTTTTTCCAAGGGGGCATCCCTGGCATCCTCAGCAGCTGCAGTGGCGGCGAGAAGGGTGCAGGCGGATTGTTGGGCGGAAGCGAAAACAATTTTGAGGGTACACTGCTGGGCAAGGAAGGCTATGAGCGTTCTATGGACGAAGCGACGACGCTGGATATTCTGACGAAAATGGGTGTCGCCGACAAGCTGACGGGCGTTGACCACACGCTGGCTTTCGGCACCTATAAAATTGCTTATTCTGCACAAAAGATAGACATGGAGGGACACACCGCTGCCTTCCGCTTCGACCCACCCACGAGCGACGACAAGCGAGTTCTGGCTGACTTCGTCATGCTGGGCGACGGCAAAGCGGTGAAGAAAGGTTTTGTGGGCTATGGTGGAAGCACCCTCTTCATCATCTATGACGACTTGGAGGATGTGGGAGTACGGAAAAATCCAGACATGGTTGTTTGTGCCAATGCTGACGGCAAGTCGTTCTCTGTCTATGAGAAGGGCAAGGAGATGCTAAGGATGGAACTGGAGTAGTGTCAAGAATTAAACGTTAAGAAGGATGGTTAGGCGTTTATATCAAGTCATAGCAATGGCTGTTGCCATGGTGTGCGCGTCTGTGTTGCCAATGGCGGCACAGGAGGCATACGGCAGCACGGGGACTTTCAGCAAGGAGTTTACGCATCAGTATCTGCATGGAGCAACCTACAGGAGCCGATTCACCATCGAAGGTGCGATAGGCATTCAGCCTGATGCA
>CADCQH010000031.1 GCA_902803605.1 uncultured Bacteroidales bacterium
ACGCCCCATCTTCACACAGATGCAAGAGTTGGACGAAATCTATGCGATTATCACCAATGGCAAGCAAGATGTGAGCCGCATCATCCGCAAGGCTTTCGACCGTAAGGACTATGGGCAGGAACGTGTTGGTGCAGACTCCATCACCGGTAATGCTCCCCTACGATGGAACTTCACAGCCGCAACCACTCCCATCAAGGCACAGAAGATCTGCTCGCCTTGGGTGAACGACGGCACCCTCTCACGACTCAACCTCCTGACTGTGGACGATGGACCACGACCGAAGTACAAGCCCATCACACAGCGATACAAGGATGCTCTCGTTCCATACATCGCCAGACTCAACAACGCCGATGGACTGATACGTTGCAAGAAGGCAGAGCAGCTGGCAGAACGGTTGACCGCGATGATGGACGACCAATATGCCAACACCGACAGTGAAGCACTCTCCACGTTTGCATCCCGTGCCGTCACCATAGCATATTGGAAGGCGATGATTCTCTTCGTCATGGAGGGTAAATGGTCGAAATCCATCGAGGATTACGCAGAATGGTCGCTGAAGCGAGACATCTGGGTGAAGCTCCACTATTTCGGAAAAAAGATGGAAGATGAACTTGACATGGAAAACAAGTTGCAGACCTATCATCCAAAGAACATCCTCGACCTCCTGACCGACTCCTTCACAGAGGAGCAGTTCATCCAGGCTCGACTGCAGCTTGGCCTGAAAGGCAGCCACAAGGAGCATCTGAAGAAACTGCGTCAGCGAAACAAAATAGAATTGGATGAAACCACCCAGATGTTTGTGAAGGTTATACCTCCGAATGAATAGTCATCCCGACTTCTCTTGGGGACAAGGGGACAAGGGGACAACCTTTTTCTGGCATCCCCCCCATTTGAATCGGCAGAATTAAACACAAGAGCCCGTGCAACGTAATTGCTGCACAGGTTCCTTTGTTTCATGATGACCAGTCACGGTAATCTTTCAAGATTCCGCTCCATCAATGCCATTTGTATCTAATAGATAGGTCTATTTCTTCATTAGGGTCTACACTATGATGCTCGTCATCCCAATAAAGAGTTTGGGTCTCTTCCTCACCAGAAACGTGAAGCACAACGTCATCTGAATAACTCCATCCCACGTTCTCTTCGGGGTGATTAGTGATGGCCTCACCCCATGTCTCGTTTTCGGTGTACGTGATCAAATAACCTTCGATGTTGGCTTCCAGCAGGGCGCCAGGAGATATAATGCTACTTGCAGTGCCCAAGTTGTAAATCTTGCCAGCCTCGAAGGTGACGTTTGCTTTCGTTTTAGATTTCCAATCCGACATGTTGGTATTAGTACCCATTTTGACTGTGAAGTTTGTATATGAACCCGGTGCAATGGGAATATATACAGTACTTACGCCAAGAATCCCTGCACGACTAGAATTGTAGCCAGCGGTTGCGGTAAGTTCTCCTGACGAAACATCGAGGTTGAAGGTTCCTGTCAGGTATTGGCCCTCATCAACAGTTATTTGAATCCCGACGTAGTTATATGTGTTGTTATTTATTCTTAGCAGGGCGCAAGCGTTATGGAACTGAAGGTCGGAACCTGTGGTGGTGGCATAGGAGATGATAGAATTCTTAGTCCAGGTCTCACCCTTTCTAACATTATCAATTAACTGACTAGGCGCAATCGTCACACCCGAGACGATGTTGCCGTTGATGGTATACGAGCCTTTGTAAGGGTATACGGCATAATATATGCCGTCGCCAGCTACAGCCGTTCCTGTGAATTCTGCCTCAGCACCACCCGAAGAGGTGGTGAACTGCGCATTAGTGTTATTGGTGCTGAAGATGCTGATTTGATCGTTAGCATCGAAACTGACTGATTTGTCATGGTTGAGCGTGGTGCGCGTGCCGCCAAAGCCTGCGGTAAAGGTCATCTTTTGAGGAGTCTTCTGTGCTGTCTGCTCGTTGTCGTCGCTTGAGCAACTGATGAGTGCAAGCATGCTTGCCACGGCCATAAAGATGTATATCTTCATTGCATTCTTATTGTTTAAGGGGTTAATACTTACCATGAGAACTCACCGTCCTCATAGTTATCGATTTTTGCCTTGGAGGGCACTGTGAGCTTGCTGCCTACCAGAACCTTACTCCCAGATTCCAACTTGACGGTCTCCATCCGTGGTCGCACATAAGTTTTTCTTTGATTCCCCATCATCGGTTAGTTTTTAGATTGATTGTATAGTAATTCGGCGGCAAAGATACATATTCTTTTCATACCGACCAAATTATAGGACGGAAAAAGACGATATATATCAATAAAGGGCAATGATTTTGTTGTTTATATTTTTGTTGTTCTTGTTGTTTTCGTCTTCTGACCATACATGAGACAGACGGACAAAAGCAAAAATTGCGATTAAGCGAGGGCAGAAGAGCGTGAGTAATTTCGCTGAAAGCAAACCGCCGAGGCTCTCATCGGTTGAGAATCTCGGCGGATATTATTTTTGGGGGGATGTGCAGACGAAGTCTAATCGATGATTGTCTGCGCCCATGCGGGGATATCGTCGGTGTAGCGTTTGAACGGCTTGCCGTCGGTCATGCGGAACAGCAGGCGGGCTTCTGCATCGTCAACGGAATTGTCGTAGATATACGCTCGGTCGACGATGGATGTCACGCGACGGCAGTTCAAGATAGACTTGTTGTAGCGCGAGATGATTTTGATGATCGGGACGTCGTGACCGCCTTCTATGACGCGCTGTGCAATGCGCGAGGCATTGATAGCGGGGTGGCTTGTAGCCACGAAGAACAGGCGGATGAAGTAGCCAGCTTCGTGAGCACGGCGGATAAAATCCACCTTGCCTTCCGACGAGAGGACGGTCTCGAAGATAAGACTCTGACCGCTTTTCAGACACGCTTCACGCTGTTCTTCGCAGTATTGTGCTGCCTGAAGCACAGCCTGGGGCGAGTTCCAGTCGCCGAATCGATCCTGTGCCACCTGGTCGGGATTGACGTAGAGCGCATCTTCAAGCCATTCATGACGAAGAATCTTCGATGTAATCGTGGTCTTGCCCGACCCGTTGGGGCCGGCAATGACGATGAGCACCGGGCGATGTTTCTCTGTTAACATGATGCTGCAATCTTTTCAGATTCACGTTTCAGCTGTTCGAAGAAACGTGCCGTTGCTTCCGCTCTCTTTTGCTTTGCCTCTTCAGCGGCCTCACGCATCAGTTGCGAGAGCACCTCGTCGGTTGGCTCTTCCATGCTTGTCAGTTTGTACGTGTCGATACTCATAATCTTTTTACGTTTGGTGAATACGCGCGCAAAGTTACAACTTTTCTGCGAAAGAATCACAGAATCCCCTCAGATTTTTATATCCGTCTTGTCTCAGTATGTCAAAGAACACGCGAGGCGAGTGGCCAGCACTCAGCCGACCTGCGCCCATGCCCCCTGCGTCACTGTGAGCAGGAGGGCGAGAATTGAAAGTAATTTTGTTTTCATACTTTTAATTATTAAATGTTATACTGAAAGTTTTATTCGATTGTTACAATGGGGTTGTGATGAGAAACGAATCATCATGCAAATCGGCACGCCCCAGCCCCACAAGGGAGGCTGTGCCGTGCCGTATATCTCCATGTCGCGCCGCCCCCGTCAGGGTCGCCGCTCCCTTTCTTACCCGTTCCGACAGGGGAGGCAACCCGACCGTACCGTCGCTCAAACACCACCGATTCGTGACATTTCGTTAGAGAAATCCATACTTTTACTTTCAAATATGAAAAAATCAAGGAAAAATAATGATAAAAAGAAAATTATTCCGTACCTTTGCACAAACAAAATGAAATGTCAACATGTGTGGAATTGTAGGATATTTAGGCAAACGTAGTGCCTACCCCGTTTTGATTAAGGGGTTAAAGCGATTGGAATACAGAGGTTATGACAGCGCCGGCGTGGCTCTCCTGACAGAGAAGGGAGACTTGAGAGTCTACAAGACAAAAGGCAAGGTGGCCGACCTGGAGGCTTTTGCTTCGGACAAGGACATCACGGGAACGGTCGGCATCGCGCACACGCGCTGGGCCACGCACGGAGAGCCCAATTCTACAAACGCCCACCCGCACATCTCTTATACGGGCAACCTGGCCATCATCCACAACGGCATCATCGAGAACTATGCTGTGCTGAAGAAGCAACTGCAGGAGCACGGCATTGCCTTCAAGAGCAACACCGACACGGAAGTGCTCGTACAATTAATAGAATATGTACGCACGAAAAAGAATGTTGACCTCCTGACGGCTGTGCGCATCGCCCTGCGTTCCGTGATCGGCGCCTATGCCATTGCCATCCTCGACAAGAACGACCCCGACCAGATCATCGCCGCCCGCAAGAGCAGCCCCCTGGTGGTGGGCATCGGCGAAGAGGAGTTCTTCCTCGGTTCAGATGCAAGCCCCATCATTGAATATACGGACAGGGTCATCTACCTGGACGATAAAGACATCGCCGTGATCCGTCGCGGCAAGGAAGTGGAGGTCGTGGACTTCAACAACGCGAAGATGGAACACGAGGTGACGAAGGTTGACCTGAACCTGGCACAGATCGAGAAGGGCGGATTCCCGCACTTCATGCTGAAGGAAATCTTCGAGCAGCCCGACTGTCTGAAGGACTGTATGCGTGGACGCGTGAACGTGGAGGCGAACAATGTGACCCTGTCTGCCATCATCGACAACAGAAAGTTCCTCATCAATCCCCGACGCATCATCATCGTGGCTTGCGGCACCTCCTGGCACGCAGGTCTCATCGGCAAGCAGCTGCTGGAGGACTTCTGCCAGATTCCCGTCGAAGTGGAATATGCCAGCGAGTTCCGCTACAGCAAGCCTGTCATCAATGAGCAGGACGTGGTGATTGCCATCAGTCAGTCAGGCGAAACCGCCGACACGCTGGCTGCCATCGAGCTGGCGAAGAGCAAGGGAGCTTTCATCTACGGCATATGCAACGCCATCGGTTCAAGCATCCCACGCGCCACCAACACGGGTTCCTACATCCACGTGGGTCCTGAAATCGGCGTGGCATCCACCAAGGCATTCACCGGCCAGGTGACGGTTCTCACGATGCTGGCATTGGCTTTGGGAAAGGAAAGGGGCACGATTGACAATCTGCGTTACGCCAAAGTATTGTCAGCCCTCAACGAGATACCAGAGAAAATGGAGCTGCTGCTGAAACAAGGCGATGCCATCAAGGACATCAGCCGCGTCTTCACCTACGCCCACAACTTCCTCTACCTGGGTCGTGGCTACAATTATCCCGTGGCTCTGGAAGGCGCATTGAAACTCAAGGAAATCTCCTACATTCATGCAGAGGGCTATCCTGCCGCAGAGATGAAGCACGGTCCCATTGCCCTGATAGACGATGAGATGCCCGTCGTGGTCGTGGCGACACGCAATGTGCTCTACGAGAAGGTGGTCAGCAACATTCAGGAAATCAAGGCAAGAAAGGCACGTGTCATCGCCATCGTCAGCGAAGGAGATGAAACCATCCGCAAGATGGCAGATGCCGTCATCGAACTGCCCCACACGGAAGAATGCCTCGAACCGCTCCTGGCCTCCATCCCGCTGCAGATGCTTGCCTATTACATTGCCGTTGCGAAGGGAAAGGATGTGGATCAGCCTCGCAACCTGGCAAAATCGGTAACAGTAGAATAAAAAACAAACACATCAATGAGAAACGTAACACTTCTTTTGGAAGACGGTACTGCTTTCCACGGCAAATCATTCGGCTACGAGAAGCCCGTGGCTGGCGAGGTGGTCTTCAATACAGCCATGATGGGGTATCCGGAGAGTCTGACCGACCCATCGTATGCTGGCCAGATGATGGTGCTCACATACCCTCTCGTCGGCAATTATGGTGTGCCACCATTCAGCATTGAACCGAATGGCATCGCCACGTTCATGGAAAGCGAGAAGATTCATGCCGAAGCCATTATCGTCAGCGACTATAGTACAGAATTCTCACATTGGAACGCAAAGGAGAGTCTGGCAGACTGGCTGAAGCGAGAACACGTACCTGGCATCACAGGCATCGACACCCGCCAACTGACGAAGGTGCTGCGCGAACATGGTGTGATGATGGGCAAAATCCTCTTCGACGACGAACCCGACAATATCCCCACCGCTCAATATGAGGGCGTGAACTATATCGCCAAAGTCTCGTGCAGGGAAGTGATTCGTTATGGCGAAGGAATGGGCAAGAAAGTGGTCCTCGTCGATTGCGGCGTGAAAAACAACATCATCCGCTGCCTGCTGAAACGCGGCGTGGAAGTCATCCGCGTTCCCTGGAACTACGATTTCAACACGCTCGACTTCGACGGTCTTTTCCTTGCGAACGGTCCTGGCGACCCTGACACGGCCGTGGATGCGGTCGAGAACATCAAGAAGTTCCTCGCCATAGAGAAGGGCAAAGGGAATGTACGTCCCTGCATGGGTATCTGCATGGGAAACCAGTTGCTGTCGAAGGCTGCGGGTGCCACCATCTACAAACTGAAATACGGACATCGTTCCCATAACCAGCCTGTTCAGCAGGTGGGCACACAACGCTGCTTCATCACTTCGCAAAATCATGGTTATGCCGTGGACAGCAAGACCCTGCCCGACGATTGGGAGCCGCTTTTCGTCAACATGAATGACGGTTCCAACGAAGGCATCCGCCACAAAAAATATCCTTGGTTCTCCGCACAGTTCCATCCTGAAGCTGCCAGCGGTCCCGTCGATACGGAATTCCTGTTTGACGATTTTGTAAAACTGCTTTAAGACGAAAAGACCATGATAGATTCAAGCATACAAAAAGTTCTTATCTTAGGCTCTGGAGCCTTAAAGATTGGTGAGGCTGGCGAGTTTGACTACTCGGGTAGCCAGGCATTGAAAGCCTTGAAGGAAGAAGGCATCAAGACCGTCCTGATCAACCCTAACATTGCTACCGTGCAGACCTCTGAAGGTGTGGCTGACAAGATTTATTTCCTGCCCGTCACCCCTTTCTTTGTAGAGAAGGTCATCCAGAAGGAAAAGCCACAGGGCATCCTCTTGGCGTTTGGCGGACAAACCGCCCTCAACTGCGGCGTGGAACTGTATCAGCAGAAGATTCTGGAGAAATATAACGTGAAGGTACTGGGCACTCCTGTCCAGGCAATCATCGACACGGAAGACCGTGAACTCTTCGTCAAGAAACTGGATGAGATAGATGTCAAGACCATCAAGAGTCATGCATGCGAGACGATTGAGGAAGCACGGAAAGCAGCAGCAGACCTCGGCTATCCTGTCATCATCCGTGCCGCCTATGCGCTGGGTGGTCTCGGTTCGGGCTTCTGCGACAACGAGGAGGAACTGAACAAACTGGCAGAGAAAGCCTTTTCGTTCTCTCCCCAAGTACTCGTGGAGAAATCGTTGAAAGGCTGGAAAGAGATTGAATATGAGGTGGTGCGTGACCGTTTCGACAACTGCATCACCGTCTGCAACATGGAGAACTTCGACCCACTCGGCATCCATACGGGTGAAAGTATAGTCATCGCCCCATCGCAGACACTCACCAACAGCGAATATCATAAACTCCGTGCCCTCGCCATCAAGATTATCCGCCACATCGGCATTGTAGGCGAGTGCAACGTGCAATATGCCTTCGACCCCAATTCCGAAGACTATCGTGTGATTGAAGTGAATGCCCGACTCTCCCGTTCATCAGCTTTGGCTTCGAAGGCTACAGGTTATCCTCTTGCATTTGTGGCTGCCAAACTCGGCTTGGGCTATGGACTCTTCGACTTGAAGAACTCCGTCACGAAGACCACTTCCGCTTTCTTCGAGCCTGCCCTCGACTACGTAGTCTGCAAGATTCCTCGCTGGGACTTGGGCAAGTTCCGCGGCGTGGACAGAGAATTGGGCTCGTCCATGAAATCCGTAGGCGAAGTGATGGCGATTGGACGCACGTTCGAAGAAGCCATCCAAAAAGGTCTGCGCATGATTGGACAAGGGCTTCATGGTTTTGTCGGCAACAAGGAACTGGAGATTGCTGATGTGGAGGCTGCCCTCAAGGCACCGACCGACAAGCGTGTCCTGGTGGTGGAGAAAGCCCTGCACAGCGGCTACACAGTTGACCAAATCCACGACCTCACAAAGATAGATAAATGGTTCTTGCAGAAGTTGCAGAACATACTCAACACATACGTTGAACTACAAAAGAAGGGAGCCATCCAGAACGTGGATGTCGAGCTGATGCGTCGTGCCAAAGTACAAGGATTCACCGATTTCCAGATTTCTCGTGCCGTAGGACTTGAAGCATTGATTGATGCAGAAATCGCCACGAAACTGGTACGTGAGCTCCGCAAGCAAATGGGCATCCTCCCTGTGGTGAAACAGATTGACACCCTTGCTGCTGAATATCCTGCACAAACGAACTACCTGTATCTGACTTATCAGGGAAGTGGCTCTGTCGGCAGCAACTCCATAGCCCACGACATTACCTACGAAAACGACCGAAACTCCATCATCGTATTGGGAAGCGGAGCTTACAGAATCGGTTCAAGTGTAGAGTTTGACTGGTGTGGCGTTCAGGCACTTAACACCATCAGGAAGAACGGCTATCGTTCTGTGATGATCAATTATAACCCAGAGACGGTGTCCACAGACTACGACATGTGCGACCGCCTTTATTTCGACGAACTCACCTTCGAGCGTGTGATGGACATCATCGAACTGGAGAACCCTCACGGAGTGATTGTCTCGACGGGTGGACAGATACCCAACAACCTTGCCATGCGTCTCGACAGCGAGCGCGTGCCAATTCTCGGCACTTCGGCCAAGAGCATCGACAATGCCGAAGACCGCGACAAGTTCTCTGCCATGTGTGACCGCATCGGAGTGGATCAGCCAGCATGGGCGGCACTTACCTCGATGGATGACATC
>CADCQH010000032.1 GCA_902803605.1 uncultured Bacteroidales bacterium
GATTGAGTGTTTCCCCAAGCTTGGGGATTTGTTCATTTCAGGATTGAGCGTTTCCCCAAGCTTGGGGATTTGTTCATTTCAAGATTGAGTGTTTCCCCAAGCTTGGGGATTTGCTCCTTTCAAGATTGAGTGTTTCCCCAAGCTTGGGGATTTGTTCATTTCAAGATTGAGCGTTTCCCCAAGCTTGGGGAACGATGGGATAAAAAAGAGGCGGGATGTCCCGCCTTTCCTTCACGTTCGGAAGTCACTGATGCCTTCCTTCATAGTTCCCGTCAATCTCTGCGAGTTCCACCGAGATGTCGGTCCTGCCACGATAGTCGAATTTCCCGCAGACAAGGTTCTGCATGAAATCGTTGGCACGGTTGAGAAGTTCGTTGTCGTCGGCAATGAGCCTGACGAGCCTCTCCAGTTGGTCGAGTTGTGTTTCGTTCGCCATAGTTGTGATGTTTAGGGTTATCCGGCTGCAAAGGTACGCTTTATCCTCTGAACCGCCAAACATATTCCGTTTTTTTTTGAGGGCGGAGGGGAAATCGCAGCTTTGCAGCCGGTCCGTGCAAACAATCACGGGGGAACAGAAACTGTCCGTCCTATTGTCGTCGGATGCGGACGATGTTGAGGGAGTACGGAGGCACGTCAAGCAGCACGCCATTTCCCTCGGGGGAGAGGAGTTGCTCGACGGGATGGATGTTGGTGGGCGCGTCGAGGGTGTTCTCCTCCATGCCGTCGTTGGCGGCGAGACGGATGACGCGTGCACCGGCTGGGATGAAGTTCTTCAGAGCCAGAGAGGCGGTGGTGGCGACATCGCTGGTGTTGGCGACCTTCACGATGAGCTCGCCGGTGGCGTCGTCGATGGTGGCTGAGGAGAATACGCCCTTGGTGTCGTCATGCTTCAGCACGGTGTCGAAGACGAGCTGGTCGTCGAGCCACGCCTTGACGCTGTCGCCTGCCACCTGCAGGGTGATGTCGTACCACCGTCCGGACTCGACCCGTCCGCGCTTGCCTGCTGCCTGGAGCTTGCCGCCGTTGCTGATCTGCTCGATGGCGTGCTGGGTGTTGCCCCATCCGCCGAAATTGAGCCAGCAGTAGTTCTTGGGGTCGACGTAGTTGAAGATGATGAGGAATCCCTCAGCCCCGTCGTCCTTGCGGGCACGGAACTTGCAGGTGTAGTGGTCGCTGCTGATGATGTCCTTCTCGATGCAGAGGGTGGCTTCCTTGTTGCCAGTCTGCCGGACGGTGGTGCCGTCTTTCTGCCAGTCGCCGTAGATGTAGTCGACGTCCTTGGCGGTCTGGAAGGAAGCCCGTGTGCCCCATGTGCCGAATCCCACGCGGCTCTGCTTGGGCGTGAGTGACCTGGTGGCCTGTCCCTTGTAGGGGTCGGTCTGACTGACCTTCACGACCTGGGTGCCGATGTGCTGCGGCATGACTTGCTGGACGTAGTAGGAAGGTGTGCCCATGACTCGGCTGCTGCTGAAGCGAATCATGTCGGGACGCCAACGGGCATCGTTCTCGTTGACGAAGATAGGTGCATAGGATGCGAGTTCGACGATGTCGGAGTTGTTCTCCATGCCCATCATATAGACAGCCTCGCCGAGGGCGGCGTTCATGTTGCCCAAATTGCCGAACCCGTTGGTCACGGCATATTCGCCCACATAGATCTTGGGGCCGCGGCGGTCGTAGGTGTCGTATTTGTGGAAGGCTGCGGCGAACCAATCGGGCGAACGGTAGTAGTGCTCGTCGAGCAGGTCAACGGGCAGCGTGGAGTTCCACTTGGGATTGTCATCACCCCATGCCACGACGTTGCCGATGATTTTCATGTCGGGATACTTGGCGCGGATGGCCTTGTAGAACTGCTCATAGCGTTCGTAGTAATGGTCGCTCTGCTGACGCGGGTCGGGCTGGTTGTTCTCGTTGCCCACCTCCAGATACTCCAGTCCGAAAGGCTCCGGATGTCCGTTCCTGGCACGCATGGCACCGTATTTCGACGTGACGGGACCATTGGCGTACTCTATGGCATTCAGGCACTCGTCAATCCAGGGCTGGATGCTGTCGTAAGGCGTCATGCCGCCGTGCCATATCCCCACGTTCACCACAAAGAGCGGCTTGGCACCCAAATCCTCGGCAAGTTGGAGATACTCATGATAACCCAATCCATCGGTGGTGCGGTAACCCCAGTTCACGTTCCAATGCCCCTCACGCTCCTCAATCGGACCGATGGTGCGCTCCCATCGGAAAGCATTGTCGGGACTCTCCTGACCCTCCACGAAGCATCCACCAGGGAAGCGCATGAACTTCGGATGCATCTGCCAAAGCATATTGGCAAGGTCGGGACGCATACCGTTCTCGCGGTTCTTGAACGTAGGCGGGAAGAGGCTCACCATGTCGAGCTGAACCTGCCCCACACCATCGAAGATGAAGATGAACTGCGCCTGCGGGTCGTTGCCATTGGCGGTGAACGTCGCCTCATACTTCGTCCATCCCTTGGATTTATTCGTGGCAAAACCGCTGATCACGGCCTCGGCATAAGGCTGAGTGCCCTGCTCAGCGCCAAGCATCACCTTCAGCGAGCCCTTATAGTTCAGCGTCTTCGCCCAGAAAGACAGGCGGTAGGTGCGACCCTGCACGGCGTTGATGCCCCAATAGCCCTTGTTCACCAGAAGAACAGGAACGGAGGACGAAGCCTTGATGTCGAGTTCCAGCGCATTATGCTGCACGGCATTGAGCAGCGGCGTCTTCTTCGACGGCTGGATGAGCCTGGCCGTGAGTTGCGACGGAGCGGGCGCATAGGTTGACCACCCCTGCATGTCGGCAGGAGCGCCAAAGCGTGGTCCGTCCTCGAACGAGCGGTTACGTATCAGCTCGGCATAAAGACCGCCATCGGCGGCGTGGTTGATGTCCTCATAAAAGATGCCATAAAGCATGGGACTCACCTTGGGCCCGCGCTGCTGCGCATCGATGTTGATGGTCACCTGAGCCTGCATTGCTGCCGAGAAGGCAGCACATCCGGCCATAAGAAGAATCTTTTTGAGTGTCATAATTCCTGTTTTGTTTGTTAGTTTTCTATCTATTATCTATAATATCTATAGCTTCCTATCCTATCATCAATTCTCACCATGCAGCATAAGATGGGTGTAACTTGCCAGCACGTTCTTGTGCCTGAAGACGGGCGTTGGAACGGGATTGCCCTTGGCGTCATAAACCTGCACGACCGATTTGGGAGCCTCGCCGAGGAACTGCGTGTAGTGGAACTCATGACCACGGTATTCCTGCCCGTCAAGGACGAAACGCCGATAGCCCAACGAAAGACGGCGGTCGGCTTTCCGTGCTGAAATCCCGTAAGGGAGGACGCCACACATGGGATAATCCCCCTCGTCGGTCACGATGCTTTGGCACAGATACATCATGCCGCCACACTCAGCGATGATTCGTCCGCCACGCTCGGCATAGTCACGGATGACAGTCCTGCATGCCTCGTTCTTCACCAACGCATCCAGATGCTTTTCGGGATAGCCGCCAGGGAGGTAAAGCAAATCGCATCGGGTCAGGTCGGGCACGTCCTGTTCGGGATCGAAGAAGGTCACACTACCCTCTCGTTCCCAACGGTCTATCGTCTCCTGATAATAGAAGGAGAATGACTCGGAATTTCTTGCCATCACAACGCTAACAGCCTCTCCCATTGCACATTCTCTTCTAATAGTTTAACCAGCGTATCGTTCCTCGCCTCCTCAGAGAAGTCAAGACCCAGATAGCGTGAACCCTGCTCCAGCTCGGGATGTTTCGGCAGAAATCCGAAGCATTCCAGCTGCAGGTCGTCGCACACCTGCCGCAACATCTCCCGATGACGGTCGGAACCGACACGGTTGAAGATGACGCCGGCAATGCGTATATTCTCACGGAAATGGAGAAACCCCGACAACAATGCCGCCACAGAATATGCGGCAGACTTGGCATCGACCACCAGCACCACCGGCACGTCCAGCGTGCTTGCAATCTCGGCAGAAGAGCCCTTGTCGCGGTCATAGCCGTCGAACAAACCCATCATGCCCTCCACGATGCACACGTCGGCATCAGCTCCATAAGCGGCAAAGAGTTCCCTGACGTGCTCCTTCGAGGCCATAAACGTATCGAGATTGATGCTCGGACGACCACACACTTCGGCATGGAACTTCGTGTCGATGTAGTCAGGTCCGCACTTAAACGGTTGCACCACCCTTCCCTTCTGCACATACAATGCCATCAAGCCTCGGGCAACAGTCGTCTTGCCAGAGCCACTCGTTGGGGCTGATATAAGGAAAGAATGTGTCATCGGAGTGCAAAAGTAGAAAAAAATATCCAAAAGATAGACTGGTTAATAAAAAAAGTTGTATCTTTGCCACCGAATTTGGTAATCGAACACATCGATGCAAGGGAATCAGGTGAAAAACCTGAGCTGTACCTGCAGCTGTAATCCCCTCATGTCAACGTCTGTTCAGAACAAGCCACTGAGAAATCGGGAAGGCGAACGGACTGGGGGAAAGCCAGAAGACCTGCCAAGACACGTTGAATTGATGTACACACGCACAGGATTATGCGTGGTAACACACAAATTTATGAGAAGATTGATGATGGGATTGGCATTGACGTGCCTCCCCCAGACATTGTTGGCACAAGACACGCTGAGGGAGGACTCCCTGCAGGAGGTGGTCGTGACAGGTACTGGTACCCAGCACCTGCTGA
>CADCQH010000033.1 GCA_902803605.1 uncultured Bacteroidales bacterium
AGGCAAGTCTGTGCTTTGCGAAGGTGCTCAGGGTACGATGCTTGACATAGACTTCGGTTCCTATCCATTCGTCACATCTTCCAACACGATCTGTGCAGGTGCCTGCATCGGCTTAGGCATTGGTCCTAACAAGATTGGCGATGTATTCGGCATCATCAAGGCCTACTGCACTCGCGTGGGTGCCGGCCCCTTCCCAACGGAGTTGTTCGACGAAACCGGTCAGAAGATGCGTGACATCGGCCATGAGTATGGCGCTGTGACTGGTCGTGAGCGTCGTTGCGGATGGATTGACCTTGTGGCACTTCGCTATGCCATCATGGTAAGCGGCGTGACCAAACTCATCATGATGAAGAGCGATGTGCTCGATGGATTCAACACCATCAAAGCCTGCACCGCCTACAAACTGAAGGACGGCAGCATCACTCGCGACTTCCCCTTCGACATCAGCGACGGTCTTATCGAGCCCGTCTATGAAGAACTGCCAGGTTGGAAGACTGACCTCACAAAGATGACCAGCGAGGCAGAGTTCCCCAAGGCTTTCTCTGATTACATCGCATTCCTGGAGAAGGAACTGGAGACACCTATTGCCATTGTCAGCGTAGGTCCAGACCGCGAACAGACCATTGAAAGAAAATAAAGCATTCTCACAACCGCAAGGCTCATGAGAAAAACTGTATCGATCCTCTTATTCATGCTCATGCTGACTACCTGTTGCAACGAGGTGAGTCAGCATGAGCGTGTTCTTTCCGACATCGACAGTCTCTTGCTCCAGCCCAGCCTCACAACCGCAGGTGCCGACAGTGCCAGACAGATGCTCCTGCACATGAGCCAAGAGATGGAAGATGCTGACGAGGATACGAGGGCATATTACAATTTACTGAGGGTCAAGGCAGACGAACGGGCAAAAAAGAAACATGTTTCCGATTCGCTCATCTGTACGGTAGTTCAACACTTTGAGCAGCACGACCCCAGCGGGCATCTTCCTGAAGCCTATTATGTGGCAGGATGTGTCAATTCCTACCTGCAAAACGGGGAGAAAGCACTACTCTATTTTCAGAAAGCGTTATTGTGTGACAGCACTCGCACCACCACCTTCTTAAAAAGCCGTTGCTATGCACAAGTCGGTCACATCTATATGCGCAACGGATTGCTTCAGGAAGCACTCGAAATGCAGCAACTCGCATATTTCTATAGCAAGGAGATAGGCGACACATTGGGTATGCGATTTAGCAGCGAAGACATACAAGCCATCAAGGAGACGCAGCAAGACAGCATCCTCGCCACTCGACCCAAGGCTGACGTGATTATGCGCATACAAAAGTTGCATGCACAAGCCAAAAGCCAAGTGCTCAACGACATGAATGCTCAACTGGAAGCCGAGAACTCGAAAGAACGCCAATTCATTTGGGCTGTAAGCGTGTCGGCTCTCATCATTGTTGTGGCTGCCATCCTGCTGATACTCCATTTGCGCAAGCGGAGAGAAATCCGAAAAGAGGAGGCTGCAGAAATCTTCCTGTCCTCACGAAGTAAACGCCAGTTCTACGACAAGGAGCTCAACCAACTCTTGACGACTCATATATATAATAATAAGGTATTGAAGGAATCCGAGTGGAAAAAGCTGGAAACTGGAATCCTGAAAGCATACCCCACATTCAGAGAGAAACTGTTTTCCCTTTATTCTCTTTCTGAAACCGAATACCGCATCTGTCTGCTCATCAAGATGGAAGTTGCCCCTTCCAACATCGCCAAACTGATGGCGCTTGGCAACAGCGCCGTTTCTCAAAACCGTCTTCGTATGCAACAAAAGGTGTTTGACGGTGAAGGAACTGCCAAAGATTGGGATCAATTTATCCTTTCCCTGTAAATCCAGACAAGTTTTTTCACCTTTTGGATAAGCCACTTTCCACCCCCCTGTGTAAAACCGTCAAATACTTTTATATCAGCCTCTTACATATACATTTGTGAACTTTTTGTGAAATGACTTTCCACCCCCTAAATAAAATGTGAATTTTTTGTGAATTCATTTTCTTGGCTTTTTCCCACAAAAAAACCTATCTTTGCAGCAACAAAATTATTCACATCAAAAAGTTTACAGTATGAAAAGATTCGTTACACTCATTTGTATTGTGCTGACCACCCTTGCTGGTTGGGCACAGAACAACAAAATCGTCAATCGCACGG
>CADCQH010000034.1 GCA_902803605.1 uncultured Bacteroidales bacterium
ACTGAGGAAATCCAACTGAATGAAGAAACATTCTGGAGTGGAGGACCTCACAACAACAACAGTACCACCTCTTTGCAGTACCTGACTGAGGTGCGAAACCTCATTTTTGACGGTAAGGAAAGGGAGGCGGAAAACCTCATTAACAAGGAGTTCATCAAAGGCCCTCACGGTATGCGCTTCCTGACGGTGGGCAGCCTTAATCTGGCGTTTGGACACAAGGACGTGAAAGACTACGTGCGCGAACTTGACTTACAGACAGCCACCAACACGACCTCTTATATATATAATAATGTGAAATACACCCGTCGTGCCATCGCTTCGTTGGCTGACGGAGTTGTCATCGTGAATGTGAAGGCCAGCAAGAAGGGTGCCCTGAACTTCGTGCTCTCTCACAAGTGTCAGTTCCCGCTGACCGTGAAGGCTGAAGGTAAGACACTTATCGCCACCATTCAAGGCGTGGAACAGGAAGGTGTTCCTGCCGCGTTGACTGCACAGTGCCGCACCGACGTGAAGGCTGACGGTTCCGTGAAGGTGGATGGTGAGACCATCAAGGTGGAAGGTGCGACCGAAGCCACCCTGTACATTTCTGCTGCCACCAACTTCGTGAACTACCATGATGTGTCGGGCGATGCTGCCAAGAAGAACGAGCAGTTCCTTGCCAATGCCGAGACCATGAAGTTTGACCAGTTGCTAAAACGTCATCTGACTGAATATCAGAAACAATACAACCGTGTGAAACTTTCTTTGACTTCATCGGACAACCAGAAACTTCCCACCGATCAGCGTTTGGACAAGTTCTACAACAGCACCGATATGGGAATGGTTTCCCTGCTCTTCAACTATGGTCGTTACCTCCTCATCGCCTCATCGCAGAAAGGCGGACAAGCTGCCAATCTGCAGGGAGTGTGGAACGACAAGCGCAATGCACCTTGGGATTCAAAATACACTATCAACATCAATGCCGAGATGAACTACTGGCCTGCAGAGGTTTGCAATATCTCAGAGACGGCAGAACCGCTTTTCACGATGACGAAAGACCTCAGCGAGACAGGTGCCGAGACAGCCCGTGTGATGTATGGCTGTCGTGGTTGGATGGCTCATCACAACACCGACCTTTGGCGTATCGCCGGTCCTATTGACGGTGCATCATGGGGCATGTTCCCCAATGGTGGCGGTTGGTTGACCACTCACTTGTGGGAGCACTATCAATACACCCTCGACAAGGACTTCTTGCGTGAATATTATCCTGTGATAAAGGGGGCAGCCGAGTTCTACCTTGACTTTATGGTAGAGCGCGATGGCGAACTGCTCGTGGTGCCCAGCACTTCTCCTGAACATGGTGGTGTGGGGAAACAATCCACCATTTGTGCCGCTTGTACGATGGACAACCAAATTGCCCGTGATGTGCTCACGCAGGCTTTGGCTGCTGCTCAAATCTTGAACGAAGATGCTGATTTCCAGAAGAAATTGAAACGCGCTATCCCGATGTTGCCACCGATGAAGGTGGGTCAGTACGGACAACTGCAGGAGTGGCGTGAGGATCTGGATGACCCACGTGACCAGCACCGCCACATCTCACATCTCTACGGACTCTACCCTTCCAATCAGATTTCTCCTTACACCACGCCTGAACTCTGGAAAGCGGCAGGGGTGACCTTGCAGCAACGTGGTGATCAGGCTACAGGTTGGAGCCTGGGTTGGAAGACCAATTTCTGGGCTCGTATGCTCGACGGCAACCATGCTTTCACAATTATCAGTAACATGCTCCGTCTGTTGCCCAACGAGGGTCGCGAGCGTGAATACCCCAACGGACGCACCTTCCCCAACCTCTTTGATGCGCACCCACCATTCCAGATTGACGGAAACTTTGGTGTTACTGCCGGTATCGCCGAGATGCTGATGCAGAGTGACCCCATCACGGTAGAGCATCCAGCCATCCATCTTTTGCCTGCTCTTCCTGATGCTTGGAAAGAGGGTAGCGTGAGTGGACTCCGTGCTCGTGGCGGTTATGAAGTCAGTGAAGCATGGGCGAACGGTACGCTTAAGACGGCAACGATCAAAGTGCAGCAGGACGGCACCCTCCGTCTTCGTTGCAAAGACACGCTCACGGGCAAGGGACTGAAGCAGGTGGCCAATCACGATGGCGTGTACGAGTACGAACTTCCTGTTCAGGCTGGTCAGGTCGTCACTTTGACGCATTGAACTTGACTCTATAGTACCCTTTGATTACCCCTCAATTCCCCCTTGTTATAAACCTTGAGGTAACCTTGAGGTAACCTTGAGGTAATCTTGAGGTAATCTTGAGGTAAACATGAGGTACATTTGCTGAAATGATTGATAGAATAATTCATATTTTTTTAACTCATTCAATAAAATGAAAAAATTATTTTCGATTCTTTTCTCTTTCTGTGCCCTCACTGCGTCGGCGCAGAATCCGTATCTCCCTTTGTGGGAGCACTTACCAGACGGTGAGCCTCGTGTCTTCGAAGACCCAGACAATCCAGGTAAGTACCGTGCATACATCATCGGTTCGCATGATGTGACTTATACTGCTTATTGTGGTAATGACGTGCGCATG
>CADCQH010000035.1 GCA_902803605.1 uncultured Bacteroidales bacterium
ATGCCGATGACGTGTTGTCACGAACCTGGGAAATGTGACGATGCGATGATGCACGAACTCAGCCGTCATCAGTCCACCCGAAGTGGAAATGAAGATGCGGAGCGTGATGATTCAGCAGAGAGAGGTGGCTGGCCAGACGAAGTGGCGGGGGAGGATTCCGACGAACCCGTTGACAGTCGTTGGGCGGCTCTGAAGCAATTTAAAGAACAACTAAAAAAATAAAAAGAAAATGGCACATCCTAAAAGAAGACAGTCAAAGACTCGTACAAGAAAAAGAAGAACTCATGACGGAGCAGTGGCTCCAACATTGGCAGTATGTCCTAACTGCGGCGAATTCTACGTATATCACACTGTTTGCCCATCTTGTGGCTACTACCGTGGTAAGGTGGCTATTGTCAAGGAAGCAGCAATTTAATCATTCTCCTTTCTCATGGGAAAAATCAATGCTGTTATAACCGGTGTAGGTGGATGGGTTCCTACGTACATCCTCGACAATGAGGAGATGTCCACGCTCGTTGAGACAAGCGATGAGTGGATTATGGAGCGCATTGGCGTGAAGACCCGCCACATCCTGAAGCCCGAAGAAGGTGCTGGAACCTCGTTCATGATGACCAAGGCTGTGAAGCAACTCCTTGACAAGACAGGTGCCGACCCCGACTCCATTGAGGCTGTGATTGTTGCAACGACAACCCCTGACTACCATTTCCCTTCGACCGCTTCGCTCATCATTGGCAACCTTGGCCTGCAGAAAGCCTTTGGTTTCGACATGGAGGCTGCCTGCTCAGGTTTCCTCTATGCGATGGAGACAGGTGCAGGTTTCATCCGCAGCGGACGTTACAAGAGAATTATCATATGTGGTGGTGACCACATGTCATCTATGACCAACTATCAGGACCGCAACACTTGTCCCATTTTTGGTGACGGTGCTGCCTGCGTGCTGATGGAGGGCACAGAGGAAGAATATGGTCTTATGGACAGCTACTTCCGTGTGGACGGTAAGGGTTATGAACACCTTCACATGGCGGCTGGTGGCTCTGCCAACATGCCCAGCCATGAGACAGTGGATCAGCGTCTTCACTTCGTCTATCAGGAGGGACGTGCAGTGTTCAAGCATGCCGTTACCGATATGTCTGACGCAGTGGAACTTGTGGCCAAGCGCAACAACCTGACCAAGGACGACATCGCATGGATTATCCCCCATCAGGCCAATGTCCGCATTGAGAGCGCAGTGGCTCGCCGTATTGGTGTGGAGGAAGACCACGTGATGATCAATGTTGACCACATGGCCAACACTTCAGGTGGCACCCTTCCCCTTTGCCTTTGGGAGTATGAACCCCAGTTGAAGAAAGGTGACAAACTCATCTTCACGGCATTTGGCGCAGGCTTCACATGGGGAGCAAGCTACATGATCTGGGGCTATGACGGCAGCAAATTCGCTGACACCCCTGCCGAGTTCTATAAAGAGGGCGTCATCAGTCGTGAAGAGTGGTACGCCAAAAGAGGCAGAAAGTAATTAAGTGAAAAGTGAAGAGTGAGAAGTGAAAAATCTGAATTACTTGCCATTGGAATGGTTGGATGTTTAGATTTTTCATTTTTCACTCTTTTCTTTTCATTTTTCATATAAGAAGAACTATGCACAAATCAGGTTTTGTAAACATCGTAGGCAATCCGAACGTAGGCAAATCCACCCTCATGAACCAGCTGGTGGGTGAGCGTATCTCCATTGCCACTTTCAAGGCGCAGACGACCCGCCATCGCATCATGGGCATCATCAATGACGAGGATGCTCAGATTGTGTTTTCCGACACCCCTGGTGTGCTGAAACCCAACTACAAGTTGCAGGAGTCCATGCTCGCCTTCTCTGAGAGTGCGCTGGTCGATGCCGACGTGCTGCTCTACGTGACGGACCCGATGGAGAAGATTGACAAGAATGCCGATTTCCTGCAGAAGGTGGCAAGGATGGAGGTGCCTGTGCTGGTGCTGATTAACAAGATTGACCTGACTGATGAGAAGAATCTGGTGACGCTCGTGGAGCAGTGGCACGAAACCCTGCCAAAGGCCGAGATACTGCCCATTTCAGCCCTTCATCGGTTCAATGTGCAACCAGTGCTTCAACGCATCAAGGAACTCTTGCCTGAGTGTCCTCCATACTTCGACAAGGACCAGTTGACGGACAAACCCGCCAAGTTCTTTGTCTCTGAAATCATCCGTGAGAAGATACTGCTTTACTACGACAAGGAGATTCCGTATTCCGTAGAGGTGGGCGTGGAGAGTTTCAAGGAGGACAAAAAGCACATCCACATCCAGGCGGTCATCTATGTGGAGCGTGACTCGCAGAAGGGCATCATCATCGGTCATCAGGGCAAGGCGCTGAAAAAGGTGGGCACAGAGGCACGCAAGAGTCTGGAGAAGTTCTTTGGCAAGAGCATCTACCTTGAGACCTTCGTCAAGGTCGATAAGGACTGGCGCAACTCCACCAAGGAGCTGAACCTGTTCGGCTATAATCCTGAGTAACAGTTCGACAAGCGTTCTGAACGGCAGTTGGACGATCTGAGTAAAACGTAAGAAAGTATGGCAAATTTAGTGGCAATAGTGGGACGTCCCAATGTGGGGAAATCGACCCTGTTTAATAGATTGACGAAGACTCGTCATGCGATTGTGAGTGATGAGGCAGGCACGACTCGTGACCGCCAGTATGGCAAGTGCGAGTGGGGCAACAAGGAGTTTTCCGTTGTGGACACAGGCGGCTGGGTGGTCAATTCAGACGATGTGTTTGAGGAGGAAATCCGACGTCAGGTGCTCATCGCCATCGAGGAGTGCGATGTGATTCTCTTCATGGTGGACGTGAGGGTAGGGGTGACCGACCTCGACATGGAGGTGGCTGACATCCTGCGCAGGAGCAAGTTGCCAGTGTTTGTGGTGGCGAACAAGGTGGACAGCAATGAGCACCGTTATGACGCTGCCGAGTTCTACAGCTTGGGCTTGGGCGACCCTTACTGCATCAGTTCGCTGACAGGTTCTGGCACGGGCGACCTCCTGGACGCCGTGGTGGGCAGTTTTACGAAGGAGATGAAAGAGGTGATTGAGGAGGACATTCCAAGGATTGCCGTGGTGGGACGTCCGAATGCAGGCAAGTCGAGCATCATCAATGCCTTCCTTGACGACAATCGGAATGTGGTGACAGACATTGCAGGCACCACTCGTGACAGCATCTATACGAAATACGAGAAGTTTGGCTTCAATTTCTATCTTGTTGATACTGCGGGCATTCGCAAGAAGAACAAGGTGACTGAGGACTTGGAGTATTATTCCGTGATGAGGAGCATCCGTGCCATCGAGAACTCTGATGTGTGCGTGCTGATGGTGGATGCCACGAGAGGCATCGAGGGTCAGGACATCAACATCTTCCAGCTGATTCAGAAGAACCAGAAGGGCTTGGTGGTGGTGGTGAACAAGTGGGACTTGGTGGAGGACAAGTCGAACGAGGCTATCCGCTTCTTCGAGAGGGCCATCCGTGACCGTTTTGCACCCTTCACCGACTTCACCATCATCTTTGCGTCAGCTGTGACCAAGCAGCGCATCTTCAAGGTGCTGGAAGAGGCTCAGAAGGCTTATCAGTCACGCACCAACAAGGTCTCTACAGCCAAGCTCAACGAGGTCATGCTGCCCATCATCGAGGCCACGCCGCCTCCATCGCTGAAGGGCAAGTACATCAAGATTAAGTACGTGATGCAGATACCTGAAACGAGGGTGCCTTCCTTCGTGTTCTACGCCAACCTGCCTCAGTATGTGAAGGAACCCTATAAGCGTTTCCTGGAGAATCAGTTACGTGAACATTGGGACTTCAAGGGTACGCCTATCAATGTGTTTATCAGGCAGAAGTAGTTTTGAGGGTTTAGGGTTGAGAGTTTTGAGTTTAGGGTTTAGGGTTTAAGGTTGAGAGTTAAGGTTAGCGTTAAGGTTAGGGTTAGGGTTAAGGTTAGCGTTAGCGTTTAGGGTTGAGATTGAAAAAAGTTGCATTCATATTGATGGGGCTGGTGCTGTGCCTGACGGCATGTCGTGAGAAGACGGCGGAGGAGATGGCACAGGAGACGTTGCTGGAGGCGTTGGAGGCATTGGAGAGGAATGACCACGACGGCTACCTGAAGCACGTGGATATGGGTGTGGACATGGATGTGGCCAAGGCGAGATACATGAAGAAAGCCCTGCGTCAGCATGTGGGTTGGCGACGCTCTGAACGTGCTGCTGTAGTGGCCATCAACATGATTGATGTCAAGCGGGAGTGCGACAGCATCTGCACCGTCTTTTACCAATACACCTTTGCCGACGGCACCAGGGAGGTGGGAGCGCAGAAGATGGTGAGGCACGGTGAGGAGTGGATGATTCGACTGAGGAACTGATCAACACAATTATAATCAACACGATATGGGCAGTACGAAGAACGTCTTCGCATCGAAGATAGGTGCCATATTGGCGGCGGCAGGAAGCGCTGTCGGCTTGGGCAATGTGTGGAGATTTCCCACAGAGGTCGGTGCCAACGGTGGTGCAGCCTTCATCCTCATTTATGTGCTCTCCATGCTGATTCTGGGTGTGCCCATCATGGTGACGGAGTTCGCCATTGGTAGGCATGGCGGCGAGGATGTCACCCATGCGTTTCAGAAGATGAGCGGAGGCAAACGGGGTTGGCGATGGATGGGTTTGCTGCCTATGGTCAGTGGCTTCCTTGTGCTCAGTTACTACGCAGTGGTGGCTGGTTGGACGCTCTACTATCTGTTTGAGGCTCTGATGAATGGGTTTGCGGGCAAGTCCCCCGATGAGTTCACTAACGACTTCGTAGCCTTCTCGTCCGACACGTGGCAGCCTATTTTCTGGATGGGTATCATCATTGCCATGACTTGCGCCATCGTGGCGCTTGGCGTGCAGAAGGGCATCGAACGGAGTGCGAAGGTCATGATGCCCCAACTCTTCTTCTTTATCCTTGTGTTGGTGGGCTGCTCACTCACCCTGCCCAATGCAGGTCTTGGCCTCTCGTTCCTGTTCAGCCCCGACTTTTCCAAGGTCACGGGTTCGGTCGTCCTCAGCGCCATGGGACAGGCATTCTTCTCGCTCAGCGTGGGCATCGGCTGCCTCTGCACCTACGCCTGTTATTTCCGTAAGGACGTTGACTTGATGAAGGACAGCTTCAGTGTTGCCGGCATCGACACGCTGGTGGCATTGCTCAGCGGACTCATCATCTTCCCAGCCGTCTATTCCATCCCAGGGCTCAGTCCCGATGCAGGTCCCTCGCTGGTCTTCATCACCCTGCCCAACGTCTTCCAGCAGGTGTTTGGCGGCATTCCCTGGCTGGCATACGTGTTCTCCTTGATTTTCTACCTGTTGCTGGTGCTGGCGGCACTCACCAGCAGCATTTCCATGTTGGAGATGTCTGTCGCTTACTTCCATAAGAATCTCCACCTTTCCCGTCCCGTGGCAGCCGTGATTGTCAGTCTGGTGTGCCTCGCGCTTGGCATCTTCTGCTCCCTGTCGTTTGGCGATTGGTCGGAAGTGAAGATGTTTGGCCTGAACTTCTTCGACTTCTTCGACTTCCTCGTGGCCAAGTTCATCATGCCTGTCGGCGGCATGGTCATGTGCATCTTCCTTGGCTGGGTGGTGGACGAGCGGGTGCTTCGTGCCGAACTGACCAACAACGGAACCCTCCGTTCTCCTCTCTATTCCACCTATCGGTTCATCATCCGATACATCGCTCCCCTATGTATCTTGCTGATTTTCGCCCACGAACTGGGTTTGGCTTGGCTGGATTGGCTGTAATTGCATGATCTTGTTCATGATGCTTGACTTATTTTAAGAAAAATTTTCTGTCCCCAATTTTGGGTTTCAGGAGTGTCTTTTCACCCTTTTCACCTCCTTCTCTCCTCGGGAAAGGGGATTTATTCCCTGTTTTGAAATGCTGTCGGCAATTCATGGCTTTGCCGTCATACCTTTCATGCTTAGTCGCCACCTCTTTTCATCGATGCTGTCGGCTGGTTTTCTGGTGCTTCATCGGGCTTTTCCGTCCTTTTCCCACGCTTGAGAGACGGAAGATATTCTTTCTTTAATCACGGTACAAAGTTACGACATTTTTCTGAGATATGCAAATTTTGCAGATATTTTTTCAAAATATTTTTATTTTTTTTGAGTGGTTTGACAGTCAACCAGTTCAGTGGAAATGGTCAACCAGTTCAGGACAGATTTTTGATGCACATGGATACAGAAAT
>CADCQH010000036.1 GCA_902803605.1 uncultured Bacteroidales bacterium
CCCAAAAATCTAATATTAAATCCACAAAAAATGATGATGGATTTTGTGTTTTGTGTGAGATAAACAAGTCATTGATATGGAAAGGAATGAATTGAAAGGGTTCCTGGATGGGCTGGATCAGGCTCATGCAGAGCTGATACATGCCCATTTGTGTTATGGGCTTGTCGGTGGGAATCTGCCTATCGGTCAGGAGATGGTTGAACAGTACAGGAGACAGTGTGACCGGCTGATCAAGGAGAAGGATGGGGCAGTGCTGCCAGCGTTGAACGAGGTATGCTGTCACCTTGTGGATGCCATTGATGAGGAGATCAAGGGGGGCTGGATGTCGGAGAGTTTGCTGGAGGAGCCTTTAGGGACAGTCCGGAGATTGGCAAGTAAGCCGGTCAGAATTTTTGCCGCCTCGCTGAAGGAGAGGATGTCCGATGCCGGTTTGCAGACAGGATCCAGCGATGACCTTGATGCCGCCTTCACACGATGGTCGCCACTGGTGGTGACGATGTCGGAACAGGTGGAGAATGGTCGCTATGAGGAGGCAGCAGGCAACCTGCTGGAGCTTTTCAGCAGCATAGCCAGCCTCAAGGTGCGGCATGGGGAGTGGTTCGAAAACATGCAGTATGGCGGTCAGGAATCGGATATGACCTTCTTGCTGGATGCTGCCACAGCCCTTTACTGTCACCTTCGGCAGCGGGAGGATCTGCCACAGGACTTGGCGGAGGACATGGGTGCCCAGTTGCTGCTGTTGAACGCACGTACAGGTCTCTTCGGGGATTGGACGGTGTGCCTGTATGCCGATATGCTGTGTCCTGCGGAATGCCAGAGCGAAGATTATTCTGACTTGGAGAATTGCGGAATCTGGAACGCCTTTACGGAGGCGTGTTTTGTTTAATCACACGGATGGATGAAATGGAAAGTGAAGTCTGAGTGGATTGGCCAGTAAATACTTCTTATACTGGATTCATTAAAAATCGGAAGAAACAACATGTGTTGAGTTCTTCCGATTTTTTTTGTTTGATGGTAGGGACGATCGGGTTCGAACCGATGACCTCTGCAATGTGACTGCAGCGCTCTAAACCAGCTGGGCTACGCCCCTGTTATCATCATTTCGGGGGCAAAGTTACGGATAAGTGAGCATACTGCAAAATAAATCAGTGTTTTTTTTCATTTTTTCGCCATTTGTGCTGATATGTCATTTTTATTGTGTAGATTTGCAAAATAATAATCGGAATGAAATGAGGATGAAAAGATTTTTCGTGTGCTGTTTGGTCACGATGTTGGGCGTGTCGGTGATGAAGGCTGACAGACCCACTGAGTTCATCGACAAATATGAACTTTTTGTGAATGAGGTGGTGGAACTGGATTGCAAAACCGCTGAACCCGAGACGATGGATTCGCTGAAGTTAGTGTATAAGGCATTGACGAAGGAGTATAAGGGGGTGAAGAAGATCATGACGCAGATTCAGTTGGAGAAATACTATAACCTGAAAGCGAAGTACCAGAAGACGGTGACCTTGTGGAAGACGAAGCGTGGCGCCAGAGCTGTCGGCGGATGGATGAAAGGTACGTTTGGAAAGAAGAAGGGGTGATGGTTTAGAGTTGAGGGTTGAGGGTGTAGAGTGGAGAGGTAAGAGGTAAGAGGGAAGACTTGAGAGTTTAGAGTTAAGAGTTTAGATGAGATATATTTTATTGCCGGAGGAAAAGGAGCGTCGTCTGTCGTTTTATTTGGCGATGGAGGAGTATGTGGCTCGTCATGTGGATGAGCCTGAGTGCTTCTTCATGTGGCAGGTGGCACCCAGCGTCATTTTCGGGCGCAATCAGGTGGTGGAGAATGAGGTGAATGTACCTTATTGTCAGCAGCACGGCATTCAGATGTATCGACGCAAGAGTGGGGGAGGGTGTGTGTATGCAGACAAGGGCAATGTGATGCTGTCGTATGTGTGTGATGGAGACAATGTGGGGTTCACGTTCAACAAGTTCATCAACATGCTGCTGTTGGTGCTTCGACGCATGGGTGTGGAGGCCATCAGTACAAGTCATAACGATGTGATGATTGGTGACAGGAAGGTGTGCGGAACGGCATTCTATCATCTGCCAGGACGAAACATCGTGCACAGCACTTTTCTCTACGACACAGAAATGGAACATATGCTGAACGCCATCACGCCGAGCCGTGAGAAGTTGCAGCGGAAAGGGGTCGAGAGTGTGCGTCAGCGCATCACGCTCTTGAAGGACTACATCGACATGGAGTTGGAGGATGTGAAAACGCTCATCAGAACGACCCTCTGCGATGGGGAGAGGATGCTCACACCGTCGGAAGTGGCAGGGATTGAGCAGCTGGAAGAGAAGTATCTTTCGGAAATGATGGAATGAAATAATGAGGAAATGAAAAATTGATAGATATAGACGATGGAAGAGAATTTGGAAAAGAATGAAAAACGTACTTGTCTGTACGATAAGCACGTGGCATTGGGGGCACAGATGTCTCCCTTTGGTGGTTTTGTGATGCCCATCCAGTATGTGGGCATTGCTGAGGAGCATAAGGCTGTGCGGGAGAATGTGGGGCTTTTTGATGTGTCTCACATGGGAGAGGTGACGGTTCGTGGCAAGGATGCCGAACGATATGTGCAGCATATCTTCACGAACGACATTGCTGGTGCCCCCGTGGGAAAGATTTACTATGGAATGATGTGCTACGAACATGGTGGGACAGTGGATGACCTGTTAGTGTATAAGATGGGTGAGAATGATTTCTTCCTCGTCATCAATGCTGCCAACATCGATAAGGACTGGGCTTGGATGCGGCAACATGCAGAGGGTTTTGACATCGACCTGCAGAACCGCTCTGATGATTATGGACAGATTGCCGTGCAGGGCCCTGCATCTGAACAGGTGATGGAAACTGTCTTGGGCATCCCATGCAGCGAACTGGCGTTTTATACCGTGAAGACGGTGGGCGATGTGATTGTGTCGCGTACAGGTTATACGGGTGAAGATGGTTTTGAGGTGTATGCCACCCCAGATTATATCCGCACGTGTTGGGACAAACTCATCGCTGCTGGTGTGCAACCCTGTGGATTGGGATGTCGTGACACCCTGCGCTTCGAAGTGGGACTCCCGCTCTATGGCGATGAACTGGCAGAAGACATCACACCGCTGATGGCTGGACTGGGCATCTTCGTGAAACTCGGCAAGGAGGAGTTTATCGGCAAGGAGGCATTGGCGAAGCAGAAGGAGACTGGTGTGGCAAAGAAACTGGTGGGCATAGAACTCGCAGATAGAGCCATACCTCGTCATGGCTACACCGTGCTGAAAGACGGACAACCCATTGGTGAGGTGACGACTGGCTATCATACGATATCCACTGACAAGAGTGTCTGCATGGCATTAATTGACAGTCAATATGCGGCACTGGGCACAGAACTGGAGATTCAAATCCGCAAGAAGACCTTCGCCGGTAAGGTGGTGAAGAAACTCTTCTATGAGAAGCGATACAAGAAGTAAACTCTCAACTCTAAACTACTATAAACTCTAAACTAAAAAACAATATTATGGCAAAAGTAATCGAAGGACTCTATTATTCTGAGTCACATGAGTATTTGAAAGTGGAAGGCAACATCGGCGTCATCGGCATCACCGACTATGCACAGAAAGCATTAGGCAATGTGGTCTATGTGGATATGCCCGATGTGGATGACGACGTGGAGGCTGGCACAGAATTTGGTGCAGTGGAAAGTGTCAAGGCAGCCAGTGACCTGTATTCTCCTGTCAGCGGCACAGTGGTGGAAGTGAACGAGGCATTGGAAGATGCACCTGAACTCATCAACCAAGATGCCTATGAGAACTGGATTATCAAGGTAGAGATGAGCGACCAGTCTGAATTGGACAACCTGATGGATGCCGCAGCCTACGAAGAGTTTTGTAAAAAATGAAAAAATGAAAAAATGAGGGAATGAAATAGCGATATGACACATGACAATATTATATATGATCTAAGTAAGAAGTTTGCATTAAGGGTCATAAAACTCTATGTGTTTCTGTCTGAAGAGAGAAAAGAATATGTTATGTCTAAGCAGATTTATCGCAGCGGAACAAGTATCGGAGCAAATATTGCTGAAAGCATAAATGCCCAAAGTAAAGCAGATTTTGTTAGCAAATTGAGTATATCCCTCAAAGAAGCCACAGAGACAAAATATTGGCTCGAGTTATTGCACGACTCTGGCAATATTAATGATCAACAATTTGACTCTGTTGTGAATGATTTGAATATCATTATTGGTACACTAATAAGAACGATTAAAAAAACGAGGGAAAATGGAATATAGGGATATTTTTCATTATTTCATTATTTCATTTTCTCATAAAAAAACGAGGGAAAATGGAA
>CADCQH010000037.1 GCA_902803605.1 uncultured Bacteroidales bacterium
CACCCGCCTCTTTAGCTCAGTTGGCCAGAGCACGTGATTTGTAATCTCGGGGTCGTTGGTTCGAATCCGACAAGAGGCTCAAGAAATTCAGGGGAGAAGGTAAAACGCTTTCTCCCTTTTTCATATCTATCTGTCATTATGGAGAAGCAAAAAGACATCCAGCCTTGGGAAACGATCAGTTCAGAATACATTATCAAACGTCCTTGGTTGACGGCACGACGTGATGTGCTGCGTATGCCTGACGGTAAGATTGTGCCAGAATACTACGTCCTCGAATACCCTACATGGGTTAACATCATCGCCATTACAAAAGACGGTGAGTTTGTCCTTGTGCGCCAATACCGTCATGCCTTGGACATCGTTGAATATGAAATATGTGCTGGAACGATGGACGCCTCTGATGCCTCTCCCCTTGAAACAGCCAAGCGTGAACTTCTGGAAGAAACAGGTTATGCTGGTGGCGAATGGACGGAGTACACGGTTCTATCTGCCAATCCCACATCAATGAGCAACCTCAACCATACCTTCATCGCCAAAGGCGTGGAAAAGGTGTCAAGCCAACATCTCGATGAAACTGAGGAAATAAGCGTTCATCTCTTCACGTTAGACCAACTCTTAGACCTCCTTCGTCGTGATGAGATGAAACAGTCCCTGATGGTGGCTCCCCTTTGGCGATATATTGCAGAGAACCATCTCATTTAGTTTTTATTTGATTTGTTGCTAATCCTTACTACTTTTTACCTCGAAAAAGAGAAGAGGCGTTTGATAAGGTCTGGACGGTTCATCTTCCGTAGCAGGCGCATGATGTTTTGACGCTCAGAGGGCTTGTACCAGAAGAAGAACTGACGTTGGGCAAGTTTGTCTTTTTGTGTTTTGGCCGACCAGACAGGTTGGAGCGTGTAGGGATGCAATCCTGTGTACCAAGCCTCTGTCGAGACGGTCATGGGTGTGGGCGTAAAGTCTTGCACTTGTTCAAGCTGGAAGTCGAGGTCTTTGGTCAATACGGCAAGTTCGGCCATATTTTCCGTCGTGCAACCAGGATGGCTGCTAATGAAATAAGGGATGATTTGCTGGCGTAAGTTCTTGCGACGATTGATGTCGTCGAAGATGCGCTTGAAATCGTAGAAGAGTTTGAAGGAGGGTTTGCGCATGAGGTTGAGCACCCTGTCGGAAGTGTGTTCTGGTGCCACCTTCAGACGTCCGCTGACATGTTTGGTGATGAGTTCTTCCGTATATTGGCGATTGATGCGGTTTATGCGCTCGTCACCTGTGTCATGAAGCAGGAGGTCATAACGCACACCCGAACCGATGAAACTCTTTTTGATGCCAGGCAAAGCATCTACGGCATGGTAGATGTCGAGCAGGGCAGAGTGGTCTGTGTTGAGATTGGGGCATACCTTCGGATGGATGCAGGAGGGACGCTTGCATTGATGACAAAGGTCAAGGTTCTTGCCATGCATGGCGTACATGTTGGCAGAAGGGCCTCCAAGGTCGCTCAGGTAACCCTTGAAGTCTGGTAGTTGGCTGATAGCCTTGACCTCCTTAAGGATGCTCTCTTTGCTTCGTGAAGTGATGAATTTTCCCTGATGGGCTGAAATCGTGCAAAAGGCACATCCCCCAAAGCATCCGCGATGAAGGCAGACAGAGAACTTGATCATCTCGTAGGCTGGAATGCGCTTGCCCTTGTATTTGGGATGCGGCAATCGCATGTAAGGCAAATCGAAAGAGCGGTCAAGCTCATCCTGAGTCATCGGTTGGTAAGGAGGGTTGACAACAGCATAGCGGCCATCGACTTCCTGAATGATGCGTTGTGCAGCATACTTGTTCGACTCTTCCTCTATGTGGCGAAAATTCTCGGCTTGGGCACGTTTGTCGCGAAGGCATTCTTCGTGACTGTGAAGAACAATGTCGTTGGAACGTATGCCTCCAGGTATCTCATTTTTCTGCAAGAGAGAGACAGTTTGTTTCTGAGGGAAACGTGCCATCAGATGGCGAAACATGGCTACGTCTATCTCACAATCTTGTTCCATCAGGAGATGAGCCAGCGAAACCATAGGCTTCTCGCCCATTCCATATATCAGCAGGTCTGCACCCGACGGATGCAGGATGGTGGGCATGAGGCGGTCTTGCCAATAGTCGTAGTGCGTGAGACGGCGAAGGCTGGCCTCGATTCCACCGATGACGACAGGCACATCAGGATAGAGTTCCTTGAGAATTTGAGTATAGACGATGGTGGGGTATTCAGGACGGAGGTCATGACGTCCGTCTGGTGAATAGGCATCCTCTGAACGGAGACGTTTGTTGGCCGTATATTTGTTCACCATCGAGTCCATCGCTCCAGGGGCAATGCCGAAGAAGAGGCGTGGACGTCCGAGTTTCTTGAAGTCACGATAGTCACCATGCCAGTCAGGCTGAGGTACGATGGCGACTTTCAGCCCTTCTGCCTCAAGAATACGACCGATGACTGCTGCAGCAAACGAAGGATGGTCAACGTAGGCATCCCCTGAGAAGAGAATGACATCAAGAACATCCCAACCGAGGCGTTCAACTTCTTTTTTTGTAGTGGGCAGGAAAGGCATGGAAGGGTTTCTATTATTCTAAGAATGAGAGGAATGCTTTGGTGAGCGCATTGCGTTTTTTATGGTCAGTAATGCTTTCGAGTGGAAAGCCGAGACGTACAAAACGCTGTTGCTGGGCTATGGCGGCACAATTGCCGTTGGCGTATGTGAGGATGGGAATGGCATTGTTCGATGGAGCCAGTACAGAAGGCTCAGGCACGCAGTAGCTCTCAGGATTCATGCTTCGATAGATGTCGAAGGTGAGTCCGCAACCACTTATCGTTGAGAGTTCAAGATTGGCGTTGGAAAGTTTTCCTGCGATGGTGCCACCTATGGAGGGACAACCGGCATTGGCTGCGCTTAGCAGTACTTTTCCTCCGTTGTTGTAATATTGTTCGACAAGCGTATTGGTTCGATTGTTGAACTGCTTCTGAGTGCCGTAGATGAGATCAAGGATAGGGTAGTCGGAGAGTTTGACTTTGCCATCGAGGACAGACTGCTCGCTGCAGGAGGTGAAGGAATGGCTGCCGCTGAGCATAATGCCACGACCATGAATGACGGGATAGTCGAAGGTGTTGCCCATGAAGATTTTGCCCTCCAGTTCCATGCCGCTCATGCCCAGTCCGTCTGAGGCTTCACTTCCTGCCTTGGAACGGTCGAAGTATTTTTGTCTGCCACAGAAACCCGTGTAGGCTCCGTAAGGTACGCCAGGATCGGCATCGAGGTCGAAGCCACAGGTGGTGGAGGTGTTGATGACTTGGGGACCTTCAAGTCGGGTGAAGGCATTGACTATGAGTACCGTTCCCTTGTTTTGGGAAGAGATGCCACAGGAAAGAATCTCTGAGGGGAAACTCTCTCCACCTTCGTTCAAGGCTGTGATTTTGAAGGAATAGACCTCGTCAGGGTTCAGTTTGAGTGTGTGGCTTGTTCCCTTGACGATGATGCCGTTGTCAAACCCTTGATGTCCTCGACGGGTATAGAGAATGTATTCCTTGGCTTTTGCTGTTGGTTCGAGAGGGTCATCAACAGGTGACCAAGAAAGGGTGGCTGTGGTTCTTTGTTCGTCCAAGGAGATGGAGAAGTTATCGACAGGCAGGGGTTGTATGACGTAATCGCGCTTGTAGAGTGTGGCGATGTACTTCACGATGGTCTTATAGACGGAGCGCGAAAGGTCGAACTTGAAGTGTGGGTCGTATGCCATGCGCATGTCAGCAAAGTTTTGGTGGGAGAGCATCTCCAGAATGCAGGCAGGAGGCATTGGCGCACGGGCTTCGCCATAGTTGCGGTTCCATAGTTGGCGTACCTGCCAATTGTATTTCTTCAGGTCGGTCGTGAAGTTGGTGAGGAACATGCTGACGAGGTCTCGAGACACATATCTGTCCATGCCTGCTCCAGTCTTTCCTTCGTTGAAATCGGTCATATAGACACCCAAAGAACCGACAAAGGCATCGTCCGTCTTCACGCCTGCATCAGTATGGAAGGCTACCGAGATGTCGAGCGGAACCCTCAATCCATCCTCACGTTTCGGGTTGTAGATAGAACCGCCAGACAAATAGTTGATGGCTGCTGAACGGGCGTTGATGTCATTGTTATAGTCGTTGTCGCCAAATGGTTCCGTATGGATTTTGTATGGAAAGCCGTACCATTGCACGCTGTACTTGGCAGCCTCAGCCCATCGTGGCAATCCTGATGGACGCACTCTGCCGTTGTGCCCTTCGGGTACGATGTTGCCCATTCCTCCGCCAAAGCGTACGGCATCTGCGCTGACCACTCCCTTGTGACGGCTGTGGTTGGACAGCGACACCATGCCATAGTTGTGCTCCCCTTCGTCAAATTCAAACGTGCCGAGATAGACCCACGTGCCTCCACCCATCTGCTGATTCACTTTGAACTGGGTGGTTCCCCCCTTGTGGTGGACGGTGTAGGTGGCATCATCCACAGCATCTTTGCGGGTGGGGTAGGTCACATAGACGGCATATTTTCCCTCTGATGGGATGTTGGGAATCCATTGTGCGATGCCTTCATCCTTGGAAGTCGAGACCGTAGGCACATAACGGGCGCTGCCGTCTGTGAATGGCGAGTCGCATGACTCATACACTTCCTTGTATTGTGCAAATCCGTATTCTTGGGTGGTCTGCCACTTGATGCCCTTCTGCTTGCGTCTGAACGATTCGAGATAGGTGCCTCCGCGATGTGGCTGGTCATTGTCGACGATGACCTCATGGATTTGGTAATCACGTTCGCGTGGCGTGAAGACAATGGCGCCGGCGTTTTGCAGCATGGGGATGATGAAGGGGACGACGAATGTTTGGGAGAAGAGGTCTTCCGTGGTACAGAAGAGCCGTGGACGCTGCCAGTACCAGTCATCTTTCTCCAATCTGTAATAACGTCCGTGACTTTGCCACAAGGCGATGTGGTTGCCTTCCAAGCCCCGCTCTGCCGTATAGGGTCGTGAGATGTTCTTCACCCAAGGTTCTCCCTTGTAGGTTTCCTTCAACAATTTTGACGCATCTTTCTTATCCTTTCTGAAATAGTTGGGAACAAGGTCTTCGATAGCCCTTCCATCAGTTTCCACAACGACATCGTAACTCTTCTGGGCACCAGTCAGCATCGAGCGTATGTCCTTATATATCCTCTCTACGACTTCGGGGGTGAAATGTTGCTCAGGGAATCCGCCGCCCATCATGATGTGGATGCCTTTGCTCTCGTCGTCTACGTAGCATGACACGACGGTGGACGGCTTGATGTTGGCATCGTACCGCGTATAGTTCTCAGCCCATTGAGTCAGCTTGCTTTCAAACGTCTGTGTCTTGCCGTAGCATGGCAGCATCAGTAAGACTGTGAGCAAGATGTTTCTGATAGTCATTTGTCGAATCTTCATGATAGATAGTGTTCCTCCTAACGTCCCTTGTAGTTGAATTTCTGAAAGCCCACCAGTTTGTCATACCTTGCTCCGAATGGACGATGATAGACATAGACGTAATATTCGTTCTCCGTCTGATGGAAATCGCCCTCGCAGGGTTTTGTCTGTCCCACATCTTCTCCCTCTCGCCGATACATATACATATAATTATAGGAACCCTGCTTCAGGGGAATCGTCAGTTCATACTGGTGATCGAGCAGATTGTATTCCATCTTGTATGCTTCGTCCATGCGGTTGTCAGTCAGATCGCCAAAAAGATAGACATCGCCTCCTGGCACTTTGGGCATCTGAAGGGTGAAATGCGTGATGAAGTAGTCGCTTTCCGTGTCGTTGGCGACATTGTTCCCATTACGCACCACATAGCGTCCGTTCTGGTCTTGGTCATACAGATAGTTGATGCGCTGTTCATCGGTGAAGAGGGTGGCGTTGTAGTAGGTGTCATCATACTCCATGTGTTCCACCCGCATGGTCGGTACGTATTCGTCCAGGATCTCGAAGCGGCGATATTCGTTGCCTGCAGGGAAGATGAGCGAGCGGTTGTGGTTGAAGATGAGTCTGTTCACCTGCATCAATGACGGGTATAGATTCTCCACATGGTTGTCCCATCGGTGGTTCTGCTGGACGATGTACTTGAATTCATTCAAAGGGCTGCTCACCTGATAGCCTCTGTGGTTGACGGAGAAATTCACCTGCTGATGTTCCTCAAAGGTGTCAATGTCGGTGTTGGCGGTCACTTCTATCTCCACGCCGACACGAGGTTCCAGCACGGAGAAACAAGCCTGTGCGATGGGTTCGCTTTCTCCGTCTTCGAAGATGTTGACACGATAGTTGCCCGACACCAACAGCCTCGGAACGGTCAGCCAGTAGTGGCAATAGTTCATCTCCGTGCCGATGGAGGGTTCGTAGTGTTCGATACGCTGCTCCTCAAAGCCCGTCATGTATTCGCTGGTCAGGAGGTCGCTCTCCGTCCAGTCTGCATTGCAATGGGTAATGGTGTAGGTGTATCGCTGATACTGTGGCTGTAAGTTGTCAAAACTTACCTCCACGCGATGTCCTCGGCTCAGCAGCATGACAGGGGGCGTTCCCCATTGACCATCCACCTTCACCTGTAACGTCTTGATGTCTGGTGAAAAGCAGATGTTCTCCTGAGCGTAGGCCGCCAACCCCCCTACGGTGAGGATGAACGTGCTGATGTATCGTCCCAAAACGCGCATCTATCTAATTCTTTGCTCTTTCTGTGAGAATGTTTACATCCACTTTTCCCCTGATGTCCTCCACGCTGGCACCTACATTCAGGGTGTAAGTGCCCATTGACCTTGCCCATCCGTGCTTGGCCTCGTCCCAATAGTTCAGTTCGTCTATCGGGATGATGATGCGCAGCGTTTCGCTTTCTCCAGGTTGCAGAAGTCTGGTCTTGCCGAATCCTTTCAGTTCCTTCACGGGGCGTTCCACCTCGTTCTTGGGAGCCGACGCATACACTTGTGCAGTCTCCTTGCCAGCCACCTTGCCTGTGTTGGTGATGGTGGTCAGCAGCACGATGTTGTCGCCCTCCACCGTTGCCGTGGGCTTGCCATAGGTGAATTTCGTGTAACTCAGTCCGAAGCCGAAGGGGAAGAGGGGTTTCACGTTGTTGGTGCTGAAGTGGCGGTAGCCCACGAAGACGCCCTCTTTGTAATACACCTCCTTGTTGACGCCCGGGTATGCCTCCTTGCCGTATTGCACGTAGGGGTAGTCCTCATATTTCTGGGCGAAGGTCACGGGCAGTTTCCCGCTCGGACACACCTTTCCGCTCAGCACGTTGGCGAGTGCCGTGCCTGATTCGCTGCCCAAGTACCAGCAATGAACCACGCCAGCCACTTCCTTGAGCCAAGGCATGGCGTAGGGGTTGCCGCCGAAGGTCACCACCACGATGTTCTTCTGTATCTTTGCCAACTCTGAGATGAGTTCGTTCTGTCCGTAGGGCAGGTCATAGCCTTCTCTGTCGCCGTTCTCGCAGTCCTGACGTGTGTTCTTGTTCAGACCGCCGATGAAGATGATGAGGTCGGCACCCTTGGCTGCTTCCAGCGCTTGGGCTTTGAGCTCAGTCTGTCTGGTTGGGTCGAGCCTGTCCACATGGTCATACATTGCACGTCCTGAATAGTAGCCTTGGGCATAGTCCACCTGCTGCTCATATTGCTTTTTGAGTGCATCCAGCGGACTGATGTCGCGCAGGGTCTTCAGTTCTGACGAACCGCCTCCTTGGGTCAGGGAACGTGTGGCATTCTCGCCCACCACCAGGACGTTATGGTATTTAGTCCATTTCGAAGGGTCGAGCGGCAGGATGTTCCGTTCGTTCTTCAGGAGTACGATGCCTTCCTCGCCAATCTGTCGGCACACGTCGTAGTGAGCCTCTGAGCATTGGTTGCCGATGACCTTCTTCGGATTCATGGCCGTGCGGAAGATGGTGCGGAGCACGCGGCTTGCCTTCTCGTCCAGCACAGACATCGGCACCTTGCCCTCCTTGATGAGTTTCTCGAAGGGATTGCCCAGGTAGTAGGCATCATAGCCGAAGTCGCTCTCCTTCGTCTTGCCGTCGGTGTAGGTGCCCATCTCGATGTCCAGACCGCCCAGGGCTGCCTCCATCGTGTTGGTGGTGCCGCCCCAGTCGCTGACAAGCGCACCGTCCCAGTTCCATTCCTTCTTCAGGATGCCGTTGAGCAGTTCGTCGTTGTGGCAGCAATGCACGCCCTTCCACTTGTTGTACGAGCCCATGATGGTATAGACGTGAGCCTTCTCCACAGCCTTCTGGAAGGGGCGCAGATAAATCTCACGCATGGCACGGTCAGACACGTTCACGTTCACGCCGAAACGGTCGGTCTCCTGGTCGTTCAGCACGAAATGCTTCAGACAGCACGCCACGCCGTTTGCCTGTGCCGCCTGGATGTAGGGCACGACGATTTCGCCGGCCAAGAAGGGGTCTTCACCCATGTATTCGAAGGCACGTCCGTTCAGGGGAGTGCGCTGGATGTTCACGCCAGGTCCCAGCATGATGTCCTTGCCTCGGAAGGCAAACTCCTCGCTGACGGCATTGCCGTATGCCTGAGAGAGGTCACGGTTCCAAGTCGAAGCCAGACACGTAAGCGAAGGGAACGCCACGATGGAGTCGTTCGTCCATCGGGCAGGATTCCAAGTGTTCCACTCCAGTTCCTCGCGCACACCGTGAGGACCGTCGTCCATGTTCAGTTGACGGATGCCCAGTCGTGGAACGCCAGCGCTGGTGAACTTGCTCTGCGCATGGAGCAGTTTTATTTTCTCGTGTACGGTCATGCGGCTCAGCGCATCCTTCACACGCTCCTCAAGAGGTGCATTCGGGTCAAGATAGGTTTGTGCATTCGCGCTCAAGCCCATGATGGCCATCAGCGTCGCGAGGATAAAGGTCTTCTTCATATACGGTTTGTAGTTTGAGTGTTTGTCCAATGGGTTGCACAGCCACAAGTCGTGGAGGGCTGCTTAGTGCATTACTTCGTGAAGAGATTCAGATCTATCGATTCTCCCATCTTCTGGTAACCGCTGGCATTGGGATGGAGCCAGTCGTTCTCGAACAGGAAGTCAGGGTTCAGACGGTCAGGCTGCTGAGGGTCACGTGTGGCAGCATCGAAGTCAATGACACCATCATATTCGCCAGACGTGCGAATCCACTCGTTCACCATCTGACGTCCCTTCTCGCGAGACTCGTTGTAGTAGTTGTTGCCCTTGAAAGGCATGATGGTGCCACCATAAATCTTGATGCCGCACTCATGAGCCAGCTGGATCATCCTCTTGAATGACTCAATCAGCTGCTGAGCCGTAGCCTCCCCGTCACGGGAACCGCCAAGGTCATTCACGCCTTCAAACACGATGGCATACTTGACACCCTCCTGCTTGAGCACGTCACGTTCATAACGGCTGTTTGCCGTGGGGCCTAAACCGCCACGCAGCACACAGTTGCCGCCCAGACCCAGGTTGAGCACGCTGAGATTCTTCGTCTTCTTGTTCAGCAAGAGACGCTTGGAAAGCACGTCAGTCCATCTGTTCTGCCCGTTCGTGGTCGTGCCGCGACCGTCGGTGATGGAGTTGCCGATGGCGGCAATCGAGCCGAACTTGCCCTTCGGAGCAGCCACCAGCAGACTGTTGATATAGTACCAATGCGCCGTCTCGACAGCCTCCTTGAAGTTCTTCGTGTTGCCCTTGGCGATGTACGAACTGGTGCGCGAACCGGGGTGTCCCGTCACATCCTTCTGCGAAGCCTTGCCAAAGTGGATGGTGATGGCCACGTTCATGCGTGGTTTCAGTTTGAAGACAGCAGGGTCAGACACAATCACCTCGCCAGGCTTCATGGTCACGTTCAACTTGCCGTTGAAAGTGAGTGGGGTAGAGGTGCTCTCCTTGATGCCCGACGTAGCACCCTGCGATTCAGCCTCGGCCAGTTCCACACCCAGAATTTCCGTCTCCTCCGTGTTGAACTCATTCGACAGCTTCAGCGCCACCGACTTGCCGCCGAATGACACCTCCACAATCTGGCGCAACGAGTTTCCCTCCAGATACGGAGCAGGAGCGAGATTGTGAGGCTCCACCTTCTGGATGGCAGTGGTCCATGTGGCCACATACTGCAATTTGTCCTCCTTGGCTGACAGCGTCGTGCCCATCATCAGCACGGTCGCCAGCAACATCATGATTCTTTTCATCTTTTAATACAAATGTTTTTGGTTATACAATATTATCTGATATTCATGTCCGTGTCGCAAAGGTACGACTTTTCCACGATATACACACAACAGATGCGACATTTCCCGAAATATTTTTTAGTTTGGATGAAAATAAGGCATCTTTGCCAACGAAAAACAAGGCAGACCAGCAGCTTTTTCCCCATTCTTTGGATGTCTCGGGAGAGGGTGTTGCCTTGAGCCGTCGTAAAAAAGAAGAAATTACTCCTCTCACAGGCCTCAAAAAGCATGCACGAACCCCTCTTTTCGATGTTTTTCCCTATCCTCGGCGCACACATCAGCGGCTCGGAATTTCAGTACTCGGACAACAGTTGGAAGGAACCGACGGGCAAGATGGCCCATCTTGTGGCTCATTCGGACGACAACAAAGCCCAATTGGCTATTCTCTTCGCGG
>CADCQH010000038.1 GCA_902803605.1 uncultured Bacteroidales bacterium
CCGCGAAGAGAATAGCCAATTGGGCTTTGTTGTCGTCCGAATGAGCCACAAGATGGGCCATCTTGCCCGTCGGTTCCTTCCAACTGTAGTCCGGGTACTGAAATTCTGCGCCGCTGATGTGTGCGCCAAGAATAGGGAAAAACATCGGAACCAGGGGTTCGTGCATCTCTTTTGATGCCTGCGAGAGCAGGAGTTTGATGCATTCTGTGCCCTTGCCAAGGTTTGGCATCGCGGGCGCAGTCTTTTTAGAAATGTCGTATCTCATTGATATACTTCTTTTTAAATGAATTACTAATGACCAAGCATTCCAGAAATTCCAATTCCAGTTTCTTATTTTGATATTCCCATTCCTTTCATTATACTTATAACTACTTATATATTAATTAGTTATATAGTATATAAAGAGGGTTTGCACACTCATTTTCCTAATTGGAATTGGAATATTTGGAATAATGGAAACAACTGGAACGCTTTGGTCGTGATTACTTGTTCTCTACAAGGCCACTCAAAGCCTCGCGAATCTCGTTTGCCACTTCGAGGGCATAGCCATCGACATTGAACGCATGATAGCTTTCTCCCCAGGGGAAATGGAAGAAGACACGAGGACGGCGCCTTTGCGGGCTAATGCCTTCTGACTCTCATACACGACACAGCCTCTTTTTGTTTTTATTCAATACCCCGACCCCACGCAGGATTATGCGCATCCATGCGTTGACCGACAGATTTAGCGGAGGAAGAGGGCGCCGGTGGGACAGAGGTTGGCAAGCTGTTCATCCACATGAGACTTGCTGGGTTCGGGAAGGACGACCTGCATGTTGAAACCACGTCCCTTAAACGTGAAGCCATCCTGCGAATTGTACACACACAAGCCGCAACGGATGCACTTGGCTGGTTCAAAATACATGTGTTCATTGACTTGTATCTGAACCTTGTCCTCGACGGGAGCCAGCGGACAAAAGCGCGTCCACTTCGCCTTCATCTGCAGAGACAGATTCCTCAGTTTGCATTTATCCTTTCCCTCACACGTGCCACATCGAGCACGATGGTCGCTCAAAAGCAATTCAATCCCCATCTGCCGAAGTGCCTTCACTTCATCGGAGTCGGCATCAATACGCATACCCTCCGTAGGATAAGTGGCACAACTGGGTATCATCTGGTTGTTTGCTTCATTGCGCACCATGCAGACCATGCACGATGGCTGGTGCTTAGCATCAGGGGCGTAGCAGAGGGAGGGGATGTCATACCCAGCCTCACGCAATTCTTCAATAAGAACACGCTTCCCGCTGACTTCCAATTCTTTATTATTGACAATTATCTTCATACTAAATCTCTATACTCTAAACCCTAATCTCTACACCCTAAACCCTAAACTTTCACCTTCACAATAGCCTTGTAATCACATTCACCCACACAGAGTCCGCATTGGGTACATTTGTCCGTGTCGATGACATGTTTCTCGTAGGGGGTGTAGGCGATGGCTTCGCTGGGACAGGAACGGGCACACTTGGTGCAGCCCACGCAGTCGTCGGTAATCTCCAGTTTCACCATCTGCTTGCAGGAACCCGTACGACAGATGCCCTGCACATGTTCCTCGTACTCATGACGGAAATAACGCAAGGTTGAGAGCACAGGGTTAGGCGCCGTCTTTCCAAGTCCACACAGAGCCGTCCTCCTGATACTCAATGCCAGTTCCTCCAGCAGGTCAATATCCTCCATCTGCGCCTCTCCCTTCGTCAAGCGGTCGAGGATGTCGAGCATACGACGGATGCCGATACGGCAGAAGGTACACTTGCCACAGGATTCGGAACAGGTGAAGTTGGTGAAGTAGCGTGCCACATCGACCATGCAACTGCTTTCGCTCAACACGACGAGTCCGCCTGAACCCATGATGGCACCCATCTGGTTGAGGGCATCGAAATCCACCTCAGCGTCACACAATTCAGCAGGGATGCATCCGCCGGAAGGACCGCCAATCTGCACGGCCTTCAGCTTTTCGCCGCCTTCCACTCCCCCACCGATTTCATCTACAATCTGGCGGAGTGTCGTACCCATCGGCACCTCAATGAGTCCTCCGTGATTTACCTTGCCAGCCAAAGCAAACACCTTCGTGCCACGACTGCCCTGTGTACCCACCTTTGCGTACTCATCGGCTCCATGACGGATGATATATGAAATCTGACTCAGAGTCTCCACATTGTTGATCAACGTCGGTCTGCCATTCAAGCCCTCTTGGGCTGGATAAGGCGGACGGATATGCGGAAAACCACGCTTTCCTTCCAACGAAGCGATGAGCGCCGTCTCTTCTCCGCAGACAAAAGCACCCGCACCCTCAAACACACGGATGTCAAACGAGAATTCTGAACCGTAGATGTGTTCTCCCAAGAGTCCCTTCTGGCGGCACATGTCAAGTGCCTTACGCACACGGATGACAGCCTGTGGGTATTCTGCACGGATATAGAAAATTCCCTCATTGGCGCCGACCGCATATCCAGCCATAATCATACCTTCAATCACACGCAGCGGATAAGACTCCAACAGGATACGATCCATGAAAGCACCCGGGTCACCTTCGTCACCGTTGCAAATAACGATTGGAAGTCGAGAGTCAGGGTTAAGGTTAGGGTTAGCATTATCCCTCACCAACTGCCATTTCCTGCCTGTGAGGAAGCCACCACCTCCCCTGCCACGAATGCCACTCTTCAGCACCTCGTCAATGACCTGCTGAGGCGACATGCCCGTGAGGGCTTTCTTCAGCGCCTCAAACCCACCTAACGAGAGATATTCTTCGAGATCAAGGGGATTCAGGTGCCCATACCCCTCTGTGGAGATACGGAACTGCCCGTTCAAGAACGTGTTGATGCTCTGAGTGCGTTCTTTCTCAGGAATGAAAAGGATATTGTCCCATGTCTGGTCAGTATGGAAGGTGTCAATCTGGTTGAGGATGGCATTACGCAAACGGCGCAAACGGCTCGACGGACGGAAATGGTGGAGCAATATCTCCTTCACCTCATCGGGCTTGATATTGGGATAACGCACGATATTTCCGTCAGGAGTCGCCACATCAATCAAAGGCACCTGATTGCACGTACCCACACAAGAGACGGGTTTGATTCTCACGTGGATGCCCAGATCCTTGCATGCCTCCACCACAGCGGCATACACCTCGGCCGTACCACTCGCCTGACAGCAATTCTCCATACCCAGCCTTACCTCGCCTTGCGGTTCTCCATGCCCTATCCCTTCATCCTTCAACGCTTCATTCGCCTTCATCTGTTCAAACTCATCCAACACCTCACGCACCTTGCCAGGCAAGACAGGACCAAATATCTTCTCATCAATCTGCACCACGGGCGCCAATGCACAACACCCCAGACATGCCACTTTCTCAATGGAGTACAATCCATCGGCTGTGGTAATGTCATCGCCCTCCAGCTGCAACTCACGTCTGAACGCATCATACACGTTGTTGGCACCCTTCACATGACACGCCGTACCGATACAGACCTTGATAACGTGCTTGCCATAAGGAACCATCCGCAATTGCGAATAGAAAGTCGCCACGCTGATGAGTTGGGCACGGTCAATGTCCGTACGCTCATACAGACGGTTGAGCGCATCGGAAGGCAAGTAATTGAACTCCTGCTGAATGGCCTGCAGAAGTGGGATAATCAGTTCCCGTCCTGTGCCAATCCTGTCGATGATGGCATCCGTCTTGCGATATATAATCTCCTTAGTTTCCATTCTTCATTTCTATACTCTAAGCACTAATCTCTAAACTCTTCACTCTAAACCCAAAACTCTTCACTTCTTTACACAATAAAGTGATTTGTCCGTCCTCACGATCATCATGCCATCCGTAAAGGCAGGCGTGGCAAAGGTCTTCTCACCCGTCTCGAACGATGTGATGAGGTCAAACGTACTGGCAGAGAAGATATATACCTTGCCACTATTGCTGAACAGATACACCTTGCCATCCACCACCACTGGCGAAGAATAGAACGGAGTCGTCAGGTCGTGCTCCTTCTTCACCTCACCCGTCTTGGCATCATAGGCACATACCATTCCATAACTCGTGGCACAGAACACCAGGTCTTTGGTGGCAGCCAGACTGGAGCACTCCGGCAGATAATCGCTTGCTTCCCAGAGCGTCTCGCCTGTGGCACCATCGATAGCCACACACTTAGCATACTCGCTGGCACCAAACACCACGCCTCCGGCACAGGCTGGACTCGAACCGACCTCACCACTCATGCACTCCACACGCCACAATTCACTACCATTACCCAGATTGTAGGCAGTAATGGCAGGATTGCCCATCACCACCAAAGCCGACTTTCCACCCAACGTAGCAATGATTGGTGAGCTCCACGCAATCTTGTCGTTCGTCTTCTTGCTCCACGCCGTATTGCCGTTCTTCGTGTTGAGCGCCAGAATTTGTGCATTCGAATTGTTCTGATACTGGATGATGAGCGTGTTTCCATACATCAGCAGGGAAGATGCATAACCGTAATGATTGTCAGGCACACCGATGTTCTTCGCCCACAAACGCTTGCCCTCCATATCGGCACAGATGACATCGCCCGTAGCGAAGATGGCACACACCTCTTCCCCATTGGTTGCCACCGTGCTGGCAGCCAGTCCAGTGTCGGCGTTCACCTTCGGCATACTGCTGGGCGAACCAGGGATGCCATCAGCCTTTACAGTCCATTTCAGTTCACCCGTCCATACATCATAGCAATAGAGTTCACGTGCATTCGCATCTGCCCCCGTGATGAAGACATTCCTGCCCGTGATGACAGGCGAATTGTAGCCATGCTTGGGGATGGACGATTGCCAGAGGATGTTTTTCTTGCCACTCAGATTCCATGAGGTAGCAATACCCCTTGCAGCCGACGTGGCACCTGAATTATTGCCTCTGAAGGCTCTGGAGGCAATCTTGAGTTCAGGCATATCATCCAACTCGACAGAATCAGCCTCCTCACCCTTCACGCTGTCCGTAGCTAACGTGTCAGTCGTCTCGCCAGTTATCTCCAGACCCTCATTGCCCGCCTCTAAACCATCTCCTTCTTCCTGCACCTCAGCCAACATCTCCTTCTTGAACAAATTCGACCAGTCAATGTGCTGGACAGCCACATAGCCAACCCCTATCAGGGCTACAACTGCAGCAGCCCACCCAATGTACTTGCGGGCACGGCTCTTGATCATCCAATCATCTATCGGGTCGAAATCCTTCTCTGGCAGATTCTTCGTTTCCTTATAGTAAAGGTTGAGACACCCCACCAGAACGAGCGCCATGCCAAGCAACAAATAGAGACCCGTCTTCAACTGACCCTCTTTCACAAAATAAGCCTTGCGCGAAAGCAGGTCAAGCTCACGAATCTGCTGTTGCAACACCTCGTTGTCACCATTCGTGTCATTCAACTCCTTCAAGGTCTCCATCACCTCGGTCTCCAACGGTGACACCTGTTGCATCTGATAATAACTCACGCCCAGCATGACACTCAGTGCCAACAGGAAAATGGCCGTGACAATAGCAATATTACGATATAACTTTCTCATATGCTTCATTTTTTCAATTCTTTCAAGTTTTGAGGACAATAATTGAAACACTTTCCACACATCGTGCAACGTGCCATATCAATCTCGTATGTTTTTCGCCCACGCTTGAGGGACAGTTTCAGCAGTTTGAAGCCTATCACAAACCCAATCAATGCACCCGCCAGACAGGCGTAGAACTTGTAATCCTCCCGGATGTCATCCACCTGGGCTTTCAGTTCTTCCATATTGCCACCCAACGCATGGAAAGTCTCCACCTCCAGTGATTCTTCCATCTCAGGATTAGACTCCTGCTCAAGCAGCAGTTCGTAGAGATACACATCTTTATGAGCCAAACTCAACGCATCGCTCTGGCTGCCTACCAGCACAGCACCCGCCAACGTCAACAGGGGTAGCAAGATGGCAAACAGGATGATACGCTTCACACCCCTCGTACGCTCCTCCTTCGTCCTACTGTTCTGAGGTGCACGAATGGCATCGACAGGACATGAAACACCACACAACGCACAGTTGATGCACCCTTTATTCGTTATCTCCAGTTTCTTCCATGACAAGGCGCTGAACACACTCAACAAAGCCCCATAGGGACACAGGAACTGGCAGAATGGACGGCCAATAAAAACAGACATGACCAGCAGCACAATGCCGAAAGACATCACGCCAAGATCGCCTCCCAATCGGAAGATACCGATAAATGGGTCCAACCGGCAGATGAGGAACTGACTACGCGTGGCAGCATAGAGAATGGTGAATGCAAGATATATCCACGGAATCATAGACAAAGTGGCTGAGACAGCACGTGAAAGACGGAAGTTCCTGACATTGACCAGTTCCTGCAATGCGCCCAACGGACAAACTCCCGAACAGAACACCCTGCCGAAAAGCAAGGCGAACACAATGGGAAGGAGAAACACCAGAAGCACAAACCAAGGCAAATGATAATTCGGATCCACGGCAGCCGTCACCACATTCTGTATGGAGCCCACACTACACACACAACCGCTGCGGAAGAAACCGAAATACAATACAGACACCAATGACATCGACAGAATGATGGCACGACTACGTTTCTTATAGGCAGCCCACACCACCAGTCCCATCATGACAATGAGCAGCACCACATCGAGTATGTTCCAGAACCATTCATTGGGGACACCATGAATGATTTCAGGATATTGGTAACCCGAAGTGAAATCCGGTTTCGGGAACCGAGCCACAGCCCAAGTTTGGATGCTGCAGATGATTCCCATGAATAGGACGAGGACTTTACGCATGATCTTTCAGTTTATAAGCATTCTCATTAGACACACGCAGAATGGCATCAGAAGGACATACCTTGGCGATGGCACATTCATTACATTGCTGACATCTCTCCTGATCAATCTGCAAGAATAGCGAACCATTACCAAACGACGTGCATCCCTTCACACACTTAGCACACCCCGTACACAATTCCTCATCGATGGTATACTCGAAATAAGGCTCCTCCACAAACTCACGCTTAATGGCACCTGTGGGACACATCATATTCTCCGCAGCCGTGTTCAGCTCTTTCACATTCGGACGATAGTAACCGCCACACAAGTCGCAGTAGCCACACACCTTATTGGCATGGAAACACTTGACAGCAGATACGGTCAAAACACAGTCCGTCTCGCATCGTCCACATTGTGTGCATTTGTAAGGATCAATCTGCCAAAAGACATCTCCTTCCTTCGTACTCGCTTTCGCTGCAAGCAAACCTCCCGATGCCAATGCCACACCTCCAGCCACCAGCGAACTGCAGGTACGCAGGAAATTCCTGCGGTCCATTGGACTTTTCAATTTCTCTTTATCTTTCATGTCTCATGTTCATATTTTCAGCGGACAATCCACATCACATTGTCCGCACTCCGTTTGTTGACTAAGACGTTTATCATATTGAAAGACTGAGACCTTATCACCACCAACAACTATCAACTTGTCTTTCATGACACGAACGTCGTACGCTGCATACCCACGTCCCAGGGCTTTGCTATCCAACAGCACACTTCGGAACTTTCCATCAGGACGGTAACAACTGATACGTGGAATTCCTTTTTCCGACGTCAACAACTCGCCATTGTTCGACGGGGTGAGAATGGCAGGATTGCAACATCCGCTGAACGCACCTGCTTCGGCACCCGACTTACCAAAAGAGGCTACAAATTCACCGTCCGTTGTATAACTTTCCACCAAATGACGACCAGGATTAGAGCAATAGATGATACCATCCATATAGGTGATGCCAAAACAATAGCTGGGTACGATGAAACCCTTTGGACTTTCGATGAAACGAGCCAGTTTCCCATCAAGATGATACTTGCAGATGTTCTTATTGGCAGCATCGGTCACAAAAACACCATCCTGACAGACAGCCATAGAGCAATAGTCGGAGTTGTCACTACAAGCATCCCACTCTCGTGTCACGTCTCCCTGACGATCATACACCTCGATGTGCGTAGGAAATAAAGCGTAGATGAGACCGTCATACACAGTTAAGTCACGAAGGTCGCTGGGCGTAGGAAAATTGGTCTGCAATTCACCACTCAACCCATACACATAGATGTTATTCGGGGTGGCAATATAGATACTACCCCCTTCTACCTCCATCGCACAGATGTCATCGGGTGCCAGGAAACCATACACACAACGATAGGGAGAAACAAAATCATCATCCTCCTTCATCAGGACTGGTCCTTTCGTCCGCTTGGAGTCATAGAAGATTTTATCAGGACGTTTGAACATGTTCCACATGCCACGTCCCACAACGGAGAGTATCACGCCCCCTACCACCAATGAACCTGATATTTTCAAGAAATTGCGTCTATCCATATAGTAGTGATCATGTTTAGAGTTTAGAGTTTTGAGTTTTGAATATAGAGTATAGAGTTTAGTGTTTAGTCTGAGTTTGAATTAGAGGCTATTTTCAAGCACTTGATGGTCTTGGAATCTCTTACAATCAGCATCCCATCTGCATAGGCCATAGGTCCCCAAGCATCTATCCCTTCTTCCATAATCCTCTGCTTTCGTAGAAGCGTCATTGATTTGGCATTCAACTGATACATATAGAGTTCTCCATCTTCTTTGAAAGCAAAGAGTTTATCGTCAATCACCATGTAAGGTCCCAATCCAAAACGCTCGTCAGCATCAGAAGTCCAGATAGGATTGTGCAAATTACCGGGGTCATACATGGCCAAGCGTTCACGCATACCACCACCGTCCTTGGGAAGAATCGTGATGAGCGTGCCCTGATAGTTGATAGGGGTCTGTTGCTCGCTCGACATGCCCTCATTGGCCTTGTAATCATCCTTGATGACAGCATTCCAAGAGGAACCCGATTTATCCACCTGGAGCAAGGCACCACCAGCACCATAACCTGCCACAAGGAATATCTTGTTCGATGAAATCTGCATGGGCGATGGAGCCACCACCGATGGTTGCCATTTATCAGCACTCCACAACAATTGCCCACGGTTTCCTTCTTCGGCTGAGACACCACACACACCACCAATACCAATATATACATAGGTCAGCGTACCTCCTAATGTCATCGGAATGACGGAAGAGTGCGACATCTTATAATTCACGGTATTGGGCGTTCCCCACAAGGTCTTGCCTGTCGTGAGGTCCACGCCAACCATCAAGGTGTCCTTTCCTGCCGGAGCCAATATCAACATGTCATCTTGAATGAGCGGACATTGACCTGTGTACCAAAAGGGTATCTCGGTACCAAAACGCTTCTTCATGTCAATGCTCCATTTCATCTCACCTGTTATCTTATCGCAACACATCACGTGTCCTTCTGGTCCGATGGTGACTATTGCTCCATTGCTGATAGCAGGAATCGTGCGAGAGAATCCATGATTGCGTTTCATCGTCACATGATACCAACGTCGCCACAACTGCTTGCCTGTCTGGAGGTCGAAACAGCGCAAGGCATCGGAACTCAGTTGCTCGTCATAGTCGAGCACATAGACCCTGCCCTCTGAGATGACAGGTGCCGCATGTCCTTCACCAGTCTCTACCGACCACATTTCCTTAAAATCACCTTCAATCCATTTCATCTCAGAAGACTTGGTGGTCTGATTGTCGTGGTGAATGCCACGGAAACAAGGCCATTCTTCTTTCCAATTTGAAGAAACCTGCATAGATGAATCCTGCATAAAGAATTCGCCGATCAGCACATCATCGGCTTTCCGTACATGACCAGCAGGACGATGGTCGGCACCGGGTTGAGACTCTGTAAGACCGCCACTTGGATCGTAGAAGTGCCAAGCCATTAGCAGACACAGATAGAAGACAATGACACCTATGGTAATGATTGTTATTTTTTTATTGTTCATGAGGTCATACCTTTTATTGCGTTCAACATAAAGAGGATATTATAGAGTTCCTCAGAATACCAGAGCCGTGAGAAATACAAGCCAATGGGTTCACGTTCATAGAGCGTCCCAGCCTTAAAACGTTGATAAAGATAATCCCAACCTCGCTGCTTAGCAACGTCATACTGGTTCGGAAAATGTGCTAAAGCCGCGAGCGCACGACTGGTATATGTTACTTTTGACTTCACACCTTTGTTGCCTCCCCAACCGCCGTCCTCATTTTGAGTTTGGAGGATAAAGGCCATTTGCGACTGCGCTAATTTCGTGGCTATAGGGTGCTGGACAGACATCAGGTAGTCAATGGCTGTGGCTGTACCATAAACGGGTGCTTTTTCATCTGCTGCGTCTTGGTCTCCAAACCACAGGGGAACCCATCCACAGTCTCTCACCTCTAAACTTTTTTCCATCCAATGAAGCATCCTGTCAAGACTCTTCTGTACATCTGTTTTAAGTCTGCCCTCCAAATGCGGTACCCAAAGCCCCATCGCAAGGATGGCATGGGCTGTGATATCAGGCGTGCTGCGGTCGAAAGGCAGTTTGCCCCAGCCTTTGCAGAAAGTAGGCATACCACCGTCGTTATTCTGCAACCACATCAGCCATTTCAGGCCGTTCTCCACCTCTGGACAACACTTGCCCTGAGTCTGATGATAGAGAGCCACTAATGCTCCACTCGTGTCATCACCATCAGGAACAGAACCGCTGAGGTCGCTCCAGCCCCATCCTCCTGGAGCTGCCAACGTGAAAGGATGAACGGATGTCGTGGCATTCTTCTTGATGAGAGTTGCAAGTTGAGAGTTGGTCGCTGGCAGAACTTTGGCTGCAAGGCTGGTCACCCACCCAGACAAATTAGTGTCAATAGGCCATGAACCGTCTTCGCGAACGGTATCCACGAGGAACTGGGCACAACGCTGAGTCACTTCATGTTCACGGAACCCACCCTCTGCCAGACACATGCTCACAAAAGCGGTGAGAGGTGCCGCCTCCAGAAAACCGCCATCGGTTGGTTGCATACGAAGTAACACACGCATAGCCTTTGGTACAAACAACTTACGGATGGGCGAGAAAAATCCACCCTTCTTGTGCATCTGACAAATACCAATCGCAATCAAGGCAGGAATGGCATAACTCACGACAGGAAGGTTGAGATAGCGGAAAAAACGTTGAGGCAATATGGCAAGTTCGAAGGGGAAAGGAGGAATCCTCTTCCAATGGGTCAACACCCCTGCCAAAGCACACATCATAAGGATGGGCACAGAGAACGTGAGGTCACGCCCATAGTAATGGAGCACACCCTGCGTGAGTGCCTCTTCGCTGTCACCACCAAATTGCTGATTGAGATACTGCCGAGACGCAGAGGGAGCCTGACCTACGGCATAGAGCGAGACATAAGTGAGCAGAGTAGCTGTCATGTTGGAGGGACTCTCCACACTATCTCCCCATGAACCATCAGGCTTCATGGTTTCATGCAACCAACGTACACCTGCATCAATCTGTGGGGCATATTGGGTTGCATTGATGCGCTGAAGGGCAAACACGCTGACAGCCGTGGAGATGGCGCTGCTCGAAAGCGAACCTCTCCACATACCATCCTCAGAACGGTGCTTCATGAGGCGTTGGATGGCATCTGTCTGCATTTCCTTCAACTGCTCTATATTCATTTTGATCCTAACGCTAATAACCCGTAAAATACATATTCCACATCACTATAATCATCATACAACGTGGGGGCGAATCCTCCGTTGTCTATCCAATGGGCTTGGATGAACTGTGAGGCATCCATGACTGCCGCCCCAACGAGACGGAGGGTGAACAAGCCGACCGCTGTACTCAGCAGATCGGGCACAGGCGATTCCTCATTGGCATGAAAGCCTCCAAATTCATCTTGTCGCTGCTGAAGCCATGACACACGTGCCGCATCAAGCGGTTTTCCCATTTGATACTGCATGGCCAAAATGCAACAAACGGCATTCGTCGTCCTCACCTTCTCCTCCCTCAACTCACACTTCTCACCCAACACTTTAGGTCTCATACCTTTCATCTCACTTTCCACAAAGTCAAAAAAACGTCCATAGACAGTATCTTTGTGCCTGCTCTCCTGCACCGTGAGGTTAAACTTCATGCCGAGAAGTTTGCCAGGAGTGAAGACAGCCTCGAGCACCTTGCCAAACTGATCATAGTACTCATCCTCATGACCTCCAGCATTCATGTAGCCGTTCGCCGTCTTTTGCGAGGCAACAAACGCCTTCACAGCTTGCTGTGCCTCTGGGGTCATGCGTTTCCAGCCCCTGCGCAACGCCCTATATACCTTATATAATAGTGGCGCCTTCATCCCAATATTTTTTCTGTCACCTGATAGAGCAGGCGTTTCAGTTCCAATTTATCCAACTCAGTAAGGGCATCGAGTGCCTGCTGATGATAAAGGTCGGTCAATCGCTGTAATTCAACTTTCACTTCTTCCGTGCTCCACGTTGGGTGCTCCGTTTTCAAAGCCAATGCGGCTGTAGGGCGAGGAGGCAACTGACCATTGTCCATAGACAGTTGAGGGTTGTCCTGAACAAAGTCTTCAAGGTCGTCCTTCAACTGATAGGCAATGCCTAAGGCTTCAGAATAATTCTTTAGCATGGAACGGAGATTGAAAAAGTTGCCCGTGCAACTCAATCCAAGCATCAACGACACCTCGAAGGCTGGTACCGTCTTGTTACGGAAAATGTTCATCACATAGTCCATGGTGACAGGCGACTTATCCCACATTAATTCCTCACCTTGCCCACGACACAATTTGACATGTGCAGCGGCAATGAGACGAAGAAGTTCGGCATTATTGCTTTGAGCCAAAATGCGGTAACCCTGTCCCAAGAGCGCATCGCCCACATTAATGGCAAAAGCGTCACCATAAAGGGCATTGATGGTGGGCTGACCATAACGGGTGTCATCGTGATCCTCAACGTCATCGTGAATGAGCGAGGCTTTATGAAAACATTCCACAGCCACCGCAGCACGATGTACGTCAGTCGTCATCTCTGTCTTTCCTGTCAAAGCCTGCCATACGGCTGAAAGCAGGAAGGGACGCCAACGCTTACCCTCTCCACTCATCCAATCCAAACAAATCCGAAGCGTAGGATCAACAGTAGGACTCATGTCAGGGTTAAGGTTAGGGTTAGGGTTAAAGTCAGAGGTAGGATTAACATCCATAATCTGTTCCAATTCAGGACGGGTGAACCATCGGCTGACCTGTTCATGGATGGCCTCATGGTCGAGCAGATTGGGAGTGACATTACTGCTCAACAAAGAGAGCAGTTCCTCAACATACTCTTCATCCACATGAGTGTCACGACAGCCTGAATCGTTCAGAGCGATGGCCAATCCCGGTACAGCATGACGAACCAACAGGGGGAAAGCCTTCTCCAACGAATCCAGACAACTCACCCCGATGACAGCATCCACCACACGATTCTCTATCAGTTCGATGACCTGCGTGAACCCCTCGGCCACAATGCTGAGACCTCCCAGCTGTTCAACTTTATCCTGCAATTGGGGGATATGACAAGAACCGCAACGATGACAGAGTAATCCGTACTCATCGAACTCTGCCTGACACGCCCCATATCTGCTTAGACATTTGGGCAACATAAGCAATCGACGTTCGTGAGGTATTCCTGCAACAATGGGTAACCAAATCTGGTTGTGAATTTCAACCATCAACCAAGGACGTATGTCCATGCAGTCCTGATGACTGCTAATGAAGGTGTCGGCCAACTGTTCCAGTTGCTTAAGCGAGACAGGAGGGAACAAATTCTGCGTTTGCACAAAAGCTTTGAGGGCTCTACGCAAATGCATCCGCTGTTCAAGCGTCTTTGGTATGATGTATTGTCCTTCCATGATTCAAATCTAAACTTAAATTTAACCCTAACTTAATTTAGTTGAGAGTTGAGAACTATCAACCGTCACCTTAAACTCATCTCACCTCAAATTTACCCATAGGCTCCAAATCCAAAGAAGTAGTTTCGTTTCAGCCATCTATAAATGCGGCTCTGTTCTGGAATCAGGTTTGTGTTCATGTTGTGGCTCGGAATTGTTGTCATTTTCGTGTACTCTTCCATTGCAGAACCGCGGGTGGTAGTTTCAAGTGCTTCGTACCCCTGTATGATTTTTGTCATCAGCATGGGATTCTCCATAATGATGCAACCTCGTGTAGCTTGAGCTATCTGGTGACGCATTCCAGTCAGGAATTGGGACTTTGCGTAGAGTTCAGTCATATTGCTGGCATCAGCATTGAGGAAATCCGTGGCTAACTGAATGACTGGACAAAATTCGATGGCTCCAGAAGGAGATATATGGTGACTCATTCCCGTCGCCCCAGGGCAAATGGCTCTACCCTCTTCGTCCCAATAAACATCAACCAGAACTATCGGGGCATTGAGTCGCTCGTGAACAAGGAATTGGCGAAGTCCACGAATTTGACTTTCATCCAGCGCCTGCTCAGGATGCGCTTCGGCTCCAACAGGACGATAGATATAATACCACAGATAAGCTGCGCCCTCACGAGCCATTCTTTCAATATGCTGACGGCTTACCAATTCGTCATAATTGCCCTTACAGATGCTGGCTGCCACGCCAAAGATGAGTCCAGCCTTTCGGCAGGCACGCACACCTTTCAATGTGCGCTGGTAGACCTCATTGGCCTGACGACGGCGGTCGCTCTCTTCTTCCATTCCCTCTATGCTGATGAGAGGAGTGACATTGCCTGCCTTACGAAGCTGCTGTGCCACTTCGTCAGTCAGGAGGGTTCCATTGGTAAAGAGTTGGAAGTAGCAATCATGATGTTTCTCAAAGATACTGAGAAGTCCCTTATACATCAGAGGTTCGCCCCCCAGTATGCCGAAGAACTTGGAGCCATGACGCTTGCTCTCGCGAATGATTCCATCAATCTGCTCCATCGTCAGACTCTTCCGTCCTCCTTGACTCACCCAACACCCCTTACAAGCCAAATTACAAGCCTCCGTGATGGAAATCATGTTAAAGGCTGGGAAGAAGGGCTCACCTCGTTGCTGACGGCGTTCAAACTGACGCATGTTCAGCAGATTTGGCCAGCAGAAATTCCAGCAGAACTTCCACAGCAATCTGAAGGGTGTTTGCTTAAACACTCTCCAACCGACTTTTATCAATGAGGTGTACTCGGACATCATGGTGGGGTTTGTGGTATTTTGGTTTAGAGCTTAGAGTTTAGAGCTTAGAGCTTATGACATTGGGTAAAGTTTAACGCTTCAAAAGGGACTTGCGCAATGCCAGTTTCTCGCGAAGAGTCTGGGCATATAGTTCCTTCGTGTCTAACCGAATGGCATTCTCCTGCTTTTCCTCTCCCCCATTGATGGGACTACGATCATATTTCGGAAAGATGATGGCGCTTGCAGGACAAGTACGTGCACAAGCAGGACAATTGTTCTTGCAATGATGAGGATGCACCACGCGAACACGCTCCTCCACCATCTCATACACGCCGAAAGGACAAAATTCCAAACACTTTCCACATTCAGCACACACATCCTTGTCTATCGCAGGATACCATGCGTCCTCCCCCAATTTCTTGGGCATGTTCTCCATTGACTTCATCCACACATCTGAATCTTCAGAGCTGATTTCCACGGGCTCCACACCTAAAGCCTTCAGCACTTCTTCAGCAGATTGGCTCCGAAGATTGAAAGACTTGACATCATCTTCACCGGCAAAAGCCATCAAGCTCTTCACCGCTCTTGGGTGACACGCCACGATGGTCGTGCCAGCAATGTCGTGCACTTCATCTGCCTTATTCTCACACAACTCACAAAGGTCGCTCAACAACGTCACCTCCATGCCTGCCTTTTGGGCAGCAGAGGCCACTTTTATCACTTCTGAACGGTCAATCAATGTCCGTGAGGAACATGTACATATAGTCAATTTCATTTTCATCTTAGTTTGTTGTCATCCAATTCTTAAATTCCGCAGCCTTATTCTTGCTGACAAACAGGGGTTCAGGTAGTTCTATCGGCATATTCACGAGCAGGCGGCTGTCAAACCAGACCACCATTTCCTTCACGCAATCGCGTGCCACGATGTACTGCTTGTTGGCACGGAAAAACCTTGAAGGATCCAAACTGCCGACGATAGAGTCGAGTGAGCGGTTGTAGAGGAACATCTGCCCCGACTTCAAGTGAATTTGGGTCTTGCGGTCGGTACTGTAAATGCAAGCCACATCATCCATGCTGACTGGCACGAGTTTATCCTTCACGGGCACGAGCAGGGATGTCGTGTAATTAGTAGATGCACCAGCAGGTTTCATCTTCATCATACGTTGCAGATAGTCCATCACGTCACTATGCGTCCATCGCTTGAATTTGTCCAAGGCACGTGTCAATTCTGATGTCTTGATCGGTTTGAGCAAATAGTCAACGCTGTTGACGGTGAAAGCATCCAGCGCATACTGGTCATAGGCCGTAGTAAACACGATGGGAACAGTAACTTCCATTTCCTGAAAGAGCGTGAAGGCCGACCCGTCGCTCAAATGAATGTCCATGAAGATGAGGTCAGGAGCAGGATTGCTGTTCAGCCACCTGACGGTCTGCTGAACACTTTCCAACACCTTCAGCACCTCAATCTCGCTGTCTATTTCTTGCAGCATGGCTGTGAGATTCTCGCTGGCAGCGGTTTCGTCTTCTATAATCAATACTTTCATACTATCCTAATGGCAAAATGACTTTGAATTCTTTATCAGTCTTCTCCACCCTGATTTGCCGATTCATCAGCAAGGAGAAACGTTTCTCCAGATTGCTCAATCCCGTTCCATGCGTTTCTGGTTTGTACTGCTTGGGATACAAGGGATTGATAACCATCAGTTCCTTCTCATTGTTCATCACGATATCCACTTTCATCCGATGCTCGCTGTCAATCATGTTGTGCACAGTCACGTTCTCTATCAACGGCAAGAGCGCCAGCACAGGAATGGATAGGTTCAGATTGTCAGCAGGCACGTCGATGTGGACGTCCAATTTGCCAGCATACCTCACCTCCATCACCTCGCTGAACGAGCGGGCAAAATCCAGTTCCTCCTCCAATGTGACCAGTCCCTTTCGCTCACTCTGCAGGATGTAACGGAAGATGTCACTCAGGTGGTCGATATAGCAAATCGTCAACTTATCATCCTTCTTTCTCACCAGACTGCTGATGCCTCCCAAAGAATTGAAGAAGAAGTGAGGGTTTATTTGGTTGGTGAGGGCTGTGCATCGGCTCTCTAAACTCTCTATCTTCAGTTGCTGCAGTTCCTCCTCTTTCTTCTGATGAATGATGCTCAGATAATTGGTTAAGCCTAACAGCAGCCACATCATACCCATCACGATAAACTGGAATGTCAAGATGATGGGACGGCCATCAAATCCCGTGCAAATCAACGCCGTGATGCCCTTATAAAGACCGTATGCAACGATGGTCAGCACCAAATTGGGCAGAATGCGTTCTTGCAGATGTTCTTTCTTTAGCCACCGCTGGTTATAAAGCAAAGCCCCTACGGAAAAAGCCCAGAACAGCAGGAAGCGTATCAACATATTGTCAATGTAGCATGTATGTCCCTCAGCTGGCACACAATTCCAGTCCCAACTCAAAAAGAGCAGATTGGGATAACTGACAAAAATGGTACATACCAGACTGACCAACACAACCCAGCGGAATGTGGGGGGAGGCAGTTGTGAGGTGATGGGTGACATTTTTCTACAGTTTGTTTTAGTTTTAGGCTACAAAGTTAATGAATAGTTTCAACAATAACAGCCAAAAATGCGTGAAAACGCAAAAAGACCACCTCATGCCGATTTTAGGTAGGCAAAAAAGGCAGACGAGTTGATAAAGTCTCGACTGCCTTTTATCATTTAAGAGGTTTCAGACGGTAGGAAAGCCAGAACTGCATCCTTCAGACCAAACGGTGAGTCGGGTTTGGACGGCCTGGTTGCAAGTAGCGCCAAGCGAGCACTTCGTCCTTGTATTGACCATCGATTGCCTCGACAAGCACTTCGCGGATGAGTTCATCGAGATGTTCCGGAGTTGTCTCGACACGGGCGTTGATGATGAGTTTCACGTTGTCGCTCATGCCTGCCGTGCCACGTAGCTGCAGGGTCGAGACATCGCCCGTGATGTTGCCGACAGCATACTGCTTTCCGTTCTCGGCAATGACCTTGACGTGCCCCACACGCAGATGTTCCTTCTTGATGGCACGACAGATGCCCGTCATGATGTCCTTCAGGAGCGTGTCCCAATAGACGTTCTTGCCAGAAAGAGCCACAGTACCGTTCAGCCATCCGAGAACAGCCTCGCCGTGCGCATATTTGTCGTAGTCAATGTCAAGAATCTTCGTGCCCTCGCCCTGACGGTTTGCCACCTCCTTGAACCATTCCTTCACGCCCTGCCCTGTCATCGTGCTGGCCGTCATCACCTTCGTATGATGGAAGCAAGTCTGGGTGTCCTTGACCAGTTTTTCCACCTCATCTTCACTTAACAGATCGGTTTTAGTAATCAGTATCACCTCGCTCTCTTCCAATTGCTTACGGTAGATGTAAGCAGCATCCTCGTGCAAGCCTCCATCGCCCCCGTAGAGGATGGATTTCAGACGCATGGGGTCGCTCAATACCGTCAAGGGAGAGACTATCACCTCCGTGTTGTGATACTTCTTGAGTGGACGGACGATGGTGGCGGTCAGGTCGGCACAACTGCCTACAGGCTCAGCCAGAATGACATCGGCTTCCACGTCACTACGCAATGAACGGACAGCATCGACGAAGCCATTGAAATTGCAGCAGAAGCAACTGCCAGCTACCTCTGCCACCTTCAGATTCGCCTGCTTCAGCAAACGGCTGTCAACGAGTTCGGGAGCCTGGTCATTGGTAATCAGACCCACACGCTTGCCCTGAGCCATCAGCCGCTGGGCAACGTCCCAAATCAACGTGGTCTTCCCCGCTCCGAGGAAACCACCGCAAAGAATTAGTCTTGTCTGGTTCATTTTCTATTTTGGTTTTGATTTGACATTATTGTATGATGAGGTTTCACCTATTCACTTTCCACACCCGCACGATTTATTCTTCTTCTCATTGATGGGTTCAAGCACATACTTGAAGAAGAGCGCCGCAAGACTGGAGCCGATGACAGGTGCAAGAACATACACCCAGAACCATCCGCCGACAGCATCAGGAAGGGCTGCATCACCCCATCCTGCCATGTAGGCCACAATGCGAGGTCCCAAGTCACGTGCAGGATTGAGACCCGCCTGCGTCAGCGGAGCGATGAAGAAGATGATGCTGCTCACCGTCAGTCCGATGAATACGGGTTGCAAGTCTGATGACGGACGACCGACGTTGCAGTCCTCAGTCAACGCAAAGATGAACAGCGCCAGGAGGAATGTGCCGAACCCTTCAGCACACATTGCCAAAGGAAGAGAAACTGACGAGATGGTTGCATCGCCAGGATTGGGATAGAACTCGCCGAACATCCGTGCCGTATCGACCGATGCCGCCGTTCCTCTCACGATGCCGTTTACCTCCTCATAATGCACGATGGATGCAGAAAACAATCCGAGCAGCACCAGGCCTGCCAATACGGCGCCCACCAACTGTGCCACCAGATAAAGCGGCAACTTCTTCCCGCTCATGCGACCGGCCAGCACCATAGCCACCGATACCGCAGGGTTCAGATGAGCGCAACAGATGTTCCGTGTCAGGAAAATCGCCAGCGTCACACCCAATCCCCAGACCAGACCAATCTGGAAAATGCTGTTATACTCTCCAAAAAGAACCGCTACTGCCACGCTGCAGCAGCCTAAGAGCGTGAGGACAAACGTGCCTAACATCTCTCCGATAAAGTCTTTCATCATTCTTGTATTGATTGTCTGTTACCTTTGTTCTATCGGTCTTCAAAACGATAAACAATTGCAAAGGTAATCCAATTTTGGCAACCATATACTCTTCACCTTCATCATCACGAAAAATAATTGCTTTATCACGAAAGAGATGTTAGGCAGTCCGTCTCTGATTATAAGATGGTCTTGACAGCCTCAAGCATACCTTTTTCCTGAATGAGGTCGAGGTATTTCTTGACGAGAGCCGCAAGGCCTGGAACGGTCTTGTTGAGGTCTTCGTGCCAGATGTTCTCGGCTGCGAGGACACCTTCCGCCACCTTCTGCGTGTCGCCGGTAGCCCAGAGGTCTTTCAGCAACTGCATGATTTCCGGAGCGTCATTGGGTTCGATAGGAGCGCCATCAGCACGGGTGCCACCCTTGTAATAGGTGATGATGGCAGCCAAGCCGAAGACAAGTCCCTGAGGCAATTCGCCCTTGCGTTGCAGATAGACTTTCACGCCCGGGAGGTCACGGGTCTCATACTTGGGGAAGGAATTGAGCATGATGCTCGTCACCTGATGGTCAACGTATGGGTTGTTGAAGCGCTCCAGCACGTCAGTCGCAAACTGCTGCAGCTCCTCCATCGGAAGGTTCAGCGTCTGCATGAGTTCGTCGAACTGCACCTTGTGGATGTACTTGCCGACGACGGCATCGTTGCAGGCATCACGCACGATGTTGATGCCGCTGAGGTATGCCACGGGAGAGAGCACCGTATGAGGACCGTTCAGCAAGGTCACCTTACGCTCATGATAAGGTTTCTCGCTGGGAGCGATGAGCACGTTCAGACCGGCCTTCTCGGCAGGGAACTCTGCCTTGAGGGCGTCGATGTCCATGTTCTCGGGTTTCTCGATGACCCACAGGTGGAAGGCTTCACCCTGCACGACGAGGTTGTCCGCATAGCAGATCTTCTGCTGAATCTCGGCTATCTCCTTACGTGGGAAACCAGGCACGATGCGGTCCACGAGCGTGGCGCACACATAATTATAGTTGGTGAACCACTCCTTGAAGGCTGCGTAGTCAGCGCCGAAGTCATCCTTCCAGAGTTCGATGTACTGATAGATACATTCCTTCAGGTGGTGTCCGTTGAGGAAAATCAACTCGCAGGGCATGATGATCAGTCCCTTGTCGGCAGCGCCGTTGAATGTCTGGAAACGGCGGTAGAGCAGCTGGGTGAGTTTGCCCGGGTAGGAAGCGGCTGGCGCATCGTTCAGCTTGCATGAGGGGTCAAAAGCGATGCCTGCTTCCGTGGTGTTGGAGATGACGAAACGGATTTCAGGTTGCTCAGCCAGTGCCATGAAAGCCTGGTTCTGGCTGTAGGGATTGAGGGCTCGGCTGATGCAGTCGATACGGGTGAGAGAGTTGACCTTCTCGCCGTTCAGGCGGCCTTGCAGATTGACGTGATAGAGGCAGTCCTGTCCGTTGAGCCAGTCCACCATGCCCTTTTCGATGGGTTGAACCACCACCACCGACGAGTTGAAGTCGGTCTTCTGATTCATGTTAAACACAATCCAATCCACGAAACAGCGCAAAAAGTTTCCTTCGCCAAATTGGATAATTCTCTCAGGTGCATGGCTCTTCGGAGCCGTGCGAGCGTTCAATGCTTTGAGTGTCATATTTAACTAATTATTCCTAAAATGATGCGCAAAGTTACTACTTTTTGACAAAAAGCACCACCAATATGGCAAAAAAACGCATCAAGGTTTTGGCAATTATTAACAAAAGCAGTAACTTTGCCACCGAATGCAATTTCATTTATTATTATTTCTATTTACTAATCACTTAAAAAAAGCAAAAGATTATGGCTTACACAGAGAAAACAACTACGGGTTATGGTACCCGCGTAGGTAATTCAATTAAGGCCACCCTCATGGGTTTTGTCATCATCATTGGTGCAACCATTCTGCTTTGGTGGAATGAAGGTCGCGCAGTGAAGACCGCCGACATGCTCGAAGATGCACAGGGTGCATGTGTCGAGATGCCTAACCCCGACAAGATGGACAAGAGTCTTGACGGCGAACTGGTGTGCGGTACGGCAATGGCCAACACTGAGGAGGTGCTGACTGACGCTGACTTCGGCATCAGCGAGAACGCCATCAGCCTGACTCGCAAGGTGGAGTACTACCAGTGGGTTGAGCACTCTGAGTCCAAGAGCGAAGACAAGCTCGGCGGCAAGCAGGAGACCACCACTACTTACACCTACAAGCAGGAATGGGTGAGCAGCCCAGTGAACAGCGGCGACTTCAAGGACCCCGCTTACCAGGGCAAGAACTACACCTGGACTACGGTCGAGGAGCAGAACCTCTGGGCTGAGAAGGTGACCTTCGGCGCATACGTGCTGAACGAGTCTCTCATCCACTCCATCAGCTCCACAGAGCCTGTTGAGTTGGATGTTGACTTCCAGGTTCTCCAGTCCATGGACAGAAGCATTGCTGACACTTATGCAAGAATCAAGGGCAACACGGCTGCCGTCACCAACAACGCCATCAATGCCGTTACAAACATCGCTGACAGCGTAGGGACAACCGTCGCTGACACCACCGCACAGGCTTCAAACAGCAACCAGGTTGACCTCAACTACGTTCACCAGAATGGCAACGTAATCTACTACGGCCGCAGCGCGAACGCTCCAGAGGTGGGCGACGTGCGCATCACTTTCGAGAAGACCGTTCCTGCCAAGGTGACTGTCGTTTCCGTAGTTGACGGCAACACCTTCAAGCCATTCGTAGCATCCAACAAGAAGAAGTTCCAGACCCTGAGAATGGGCAAGAAGAGCATAGAGGAAATCTTCGAAGAGGAGAATGAGAGCAACACCATGTGGACATGGATTCTCCGCATCGTCGGCATCCTCCTCGTCATCTCCGGTTTCAAGAGCCTCTTCTCATTCCTCGAGACATTGCTCAAGGTCGTTCCATTCCTCTCCAGCATCTTCGCATTCGGCGTCGGCATCATCTGCACGATTGTGGGCATCGTTTACTCACTCATCGTCATCGCCCTCGCATGGATCTTCTACCGTCCGGTGCTCGGCATCATCCTCCTCGTCATCGCAGGCTTCCTCGTATGGGTGTTCGCCTTCAATGGCAAGAAGAAACTCGCCGAACTGACCAACAAGGGCAAGGCTGCACCAGCAGAGGCACCAGCAGAATAAGCAACAAATAATCTAACATAGAAGGGTCTGGGTAGCCTAAGGTTATCCAGACCTTTTTCTAAACTAACCCATCAATACAATACAAAAAGATGAAGAAGAATTTCATTCCGATGCTCATCGCCACAGCCGCCCTCAGTCTCGCCGCCTGTGGAAACCAGACCAAGGGCAATGGTGAGGGCAACGACTCGCTGGCCACCGACAGCATCGTGGAAGCGACACCAGCCGCCGACCTCCACACCGAGGAAGCCATCAAGGCGCAAATCACCGCCTACTACAACGAGCTGAACAACATGAACGCCGGCGAGATGGACATGAGCCAGCTCGACTCTATCGCCTGCACCAAGAGCCTGCTCGCACTCATGAAGCAGGTCGAGGAGAAAAGCATCAAGGCCGTCGCACAGGGCAGCGACGAATACTTCGAGGATGAGGGCTACCGCTGGTTCCAGGGGCTCGGCACACCCATCCAGGTGCAGTTCGACGACATCACCGACCCCAGCGAGGACTACGTGGAGGCATACCTCACCCTCTCATGGAACGGACAGACAGCACCCGTGCGCCTCCGCCTGACCGTCGAGGACGGAGCATGGAAAATCAACGACTTCGCCGACTACGACACCGACGGCGTGGGCTTCCGCACCGACATGGAATACTATTTAGGAATCAACAACGACAGCACGGCAGGATGAAAAGACACATATATTATATAATAATAGCCGCAGCCATGCTGCTGACCGCCGGCTGCAACCAGGGCAAGATGACCGACACCGGCACCGAAGGCACGGACTCCACAGCCACCAGCCTCCAGACCGACAGCCCCGACATGGTGGCAGACGGAGTGGATGTCGCCCCCGAAGACCAGTGGACCGAAGAAGCCGTCGCACACCAACTCAAAATCATCTACGCCGAAGTCAGCCGGGCATACGCCCCCCAAAAGGACGAAACGGAGAACAACACCGACCTCGACGCCATGTTCTGCACCCGAGAGTTCAACGACGTGCAGCGGCAGGTGCGCGCCATCAACGCCAAGAAAACCACCAACCGGCGCTTCGAGCGCGAGGACATCCGATGGACCTACGGCATGGACCTCCCCGTCACCCCGCAGAACATCAAGGTCGAGTTCCTGACAGGCAACATCGCCGAAGCCACCTTCGAACTCCGCTCCGGAGAGCAATGGATGTACACCAAGCTCACCCTCGACTGGGAGGACAACCAGTGGAAAATCCGTTCGTGGAACGAAGTGGGCGACGACAACAGCGACCTTCTCCAGGAAATGACCGAATACGTGGCGGAAGAAGGATAACCACATCATCCGATGGACAAAAAACAAGAGAGGCAGGACACTTCCCGCCTCTCTTTTCAATTCTGAGCTCCTAAATCTCTTTCATTCTTTCATTCTTTCATTCTTTCATTCTTTCATTCTTTCATTCTTTCATTTTTCAATTTCCTCCGAAACCTCCGCCATCATCAGGACTTGGGGTGGGCGTGTTGCCACCGTCGCTGCCACCGTCAGCAGGAGTCGTCTCGCCCTTCGCAGCAGCGATTTCAGCCTTCGCCTTGTCCGTCCACGACAGCTTCACGTCCTTGCGGAGCTCGTCACGGGTGAAGTCGCCCGTACTCTGTGCCAGGAGCTTCACGGTCTTCACCGC
>CADCQH010000039.1 GCA_902803605.1 uncultured Bacteroidales bacterium
ACATTTGTCGTTAACTTCGAGCGAAGCGATAACTTCTTTAACTTCTTTACTTCAACAAATTGAAGCTTACGTACATTACTTCTCCCAACGCTCTATCTCTGGGTTGGCTTCGACGGCCTCAGTGGGGAAGCGAAGGGTATATTTCTCTGGCGTGAGGGTGAACTCCTCATCGTCATAGGTATGCGTGAGTTGAGGTTGCGTAGTACGGCGAAGGTCATACCAACGATGTCCCTCAAAAGCAAGTTCACGGGCACGCTCGTCAAGGATTTCAGCAATCAGCTCCTCCTGATTCATGTCTGCCATCAGGTCAGAAACCGTGCTGAGGGCATCAGCATTGAGACGCTTCTGAAGCAGAGGCATGAGGTAAGTATCTACGGCATCTGTGGTCTTGCCCAGACGTGCTGCACACTCAGCCGCCGTCAGATAGGCTTCGGCTGAACGGAATGAAGAAGCGAGAGCATCATCCCCACCCTTCTGCAAGTTGTAAGAGGAGGACGTGACACGCTTGTAGAACTTCGTACGCCGTTGGTCACCAGTACGATAAATGCTTATAAAAGAAGGGGCAGGCAGGTTGATGGCCGTGAAGAGGTTGTTGCTGAACTTCTCCAACGCCACGATGCTCTCCACAGACTTATAACTGTTAGGCAACGTGCTGGAGGTGTTCATATCCTCCAAGTCACCATGTGCTTCGATGACCGCTTTAGCCGCATTAAATGCTTTCTGCCACTCACCCATATATAGATATGTACGCGCACGAAGTGCCTGAGCAGAAATCTTGTTGAAACGGTAGTTTTCGCCTGTCCCCCAAACGTCCACACACAGGTACTTCTCCGCTTCCGTAATGTCGGCAAGCACCTGCTGATAGATAGCCTCAACACTGCTGCTACCTGGCATGGCATTGACATCAGCCACCAACATCATGGGCACACCCCGTGTGGTGGCAGGTTGACAATGGGTATAAGGCTCGGCATAAAGATTGACGAGCAGGAAATGGGCATAGGCACGAAGCATATAGCTCTCACCCACCAACTGGTTCACCTCATCACGTGTGGCATTGGTGATTCCTCCACGATGCTCAATGACGTAGTTGGCGATGTAGATGGTATGATAGTAGTTGCGCCAAGTGAAGTAACTGGTTGTGGGCGACGGATTTTCATCCTTCCAGCGCCAGAGGTCGAGGTAGGCATCAAGGTCTGTGGAATTGGACTTCTTCTTGTCCATCAACAGTTCGTCTGTACGCAGGACTGTCATATAACGATCCTTGGGGAAGTACTTGTACTCGTTGGTGAGTAAAGCACGATACTCTTCACCCGTCTTGGCAATGACCTTACCCGTAGGGGTGATGTCGAGGAATGAGTCACAAGAAGTGAGGGCGATGGCTGCCAGCAATAGGATTATGATGTTCTTCAGTTTCATTGTCTTGTGGATTTAGAAGTTCACGTTCACCCCAAAGATGAAACTCTTGGGGACTGGTTGTGCGTATGGATTGCCCATCGTCTCTGGGTCGAGGTAATTATGATAACTTGAACCAAAGACGAGGAGGTTACGTCCTTCGAGAGAGACGCTGGCAGAGGTGATGCCGATGGGCTGGAGCACCTTCTTGGGGATGCGATAACCCAGACGGACGGACTGCAAGCGGCAATAGTTGCGATTGCGCACCCATGTATCGAGCATGGAGTACGTCTGATACTCTGAGAAGTGGGTGTAGGCAGCGGCACGTTCAGGGGTGCTGACGAGGAGTCCGGCCGTTGCAGCATGAGGATTGTCCGCTGTCCAACGACCCAGAATATCGTGGTTCGTGTTCAGTCCTCTGTCATAGTATGTGGGCGAGTAGCTGGGTTGCACACGCACCTTCATGCCCAGGTTGAACATGAAGTTGAGGGAGAGTTGCCAATCCTTATACTCAAAGTTATTGATGAAACCACCCGACACCTTGGGTTCGTCCGTACCGATATAAGAATAGAGGTCACGCTGTTCTTCGGCTGTGAGGGTCGAGGCGCCAAAACGGTTGAGCTTGAAGAATTCCTCTGCACTCTGCACGGAGCCGTCCTTGGCACGGAAAAGCGGATAGCCGTCAGCATCGATGCCTGCTGTACGATAGGCAAAGATGGCACCCACAGGATGTCCCTCACGAGAAGGATACGTGGAGTTCTCAGCCACCGTCTCATTCAGTATCTTGTTCTTGTTGAAGCCAAGGTTCAGACTGGTTGTCCATTGAAAGTCCTTGGTTGAGATGTTGTTGGTGTTGATGGCAAACTCCCATCCAGTGTTCTCCATCGATGCCCAGTTGATGGTGGTCATGGCAAAGCCCGTCTCAAGAGGCAAGTGACGTGAGGAGATGAGGTCGGTGGAACGACGATAGTAGTAATCCACCGTCAATCGGATGCGATTGTGGAGGAAAGCCATGTCCAGACCCACATTCACGTTTTTCGTCTTCTCCCATTTGAGGTTGGGGTTAGGCGCTGTCTCAGCAGAGATGACCGTCTCTGTGTTGCCAGGCAGGACAGTGGTCTTGTTGAACGTACCAATGAGGTAAGGCGAGGTGTTCTTGTCGATGTTGCCCTGCAAACCATAAGAGGCACGGAGGTTCAGTTCGTCCAGCCACGTGGCATTCTCCATGAATTTCTCATCTGCCACTCTCCACAGTCCACTGAAAGAATAAAGGGGCAGATAACGATATTTCTTCGCCACACCAAACACGTCAGAACCGTCAAAACGAACGGAGGCACCCAACGTATAGAGGTGGTTGTATGTGTACGAACCTGTAGCGAACCAGGACACATAAGCGTTCTCCTGATGACCCTCTTCATAAAGCGGATAACGCTGGCCGATGCTTTCAGAGGGGAAGAGCACGGGTTGCGTCGTCAAGGTACGGGCATCGTAACCATAAGCTGTGGAAGTGACGATTTTCGTCTCCACGTGACGAATTTCCGTACCACCCATCAGTTCCACATCGTGCTTCTCTGCAAAACGCTGGTTCCATTCGAGCATTGCCTTCCAAGTCCATTGGTCTGTATGTCCTTCCGTGTTCTTGTTCATGCCCCCATCAGGGAAGATGCTCTTACGTTCGCCGTCAATCATGTAGGTGGCGTATGCCTTCGCCTTACGCATGGCATATGAGTCGTGACCGGCATAACGGGTCAGCGTGTAGTTGTCGTGTTGCAGACCATACTGCGTGGTGAATTTCAGGTTCTGGTTGAACTTCAGCTCAGCATCAAAAATCGCCATGACAGCACGATCCTTGCGCTGCTTGGACGTGTTGACACGTTCCTCAAAGATATTGAAGTCTGGCACCTCGTTCTCACGTCCCTGCACGTTGGTGTCGTAGTTGTAGTAACCGTCAGCATCGTAAGGTTCAAAGTAAGGATTTGCCAAGCGTGAGTAATAGACAGGGTTGGTGAAGCCACCCGTATCCGTCATGAAACTCTTCTGCTTGCGCTGGTTGGCAAAGAGGCTGGCACCAATCTTCAGCATCTTGTTCAGACGGAAGTCGGTCTTCAAGGTGATGTTGAAACGGTTGTTCTCCACCCCCTTCACAGTACCCTGCTCATTGTAGTAGCCAGCCGATGCGTAATAGTGGGCATTGTCAGAACCACCTGATACACTGGCATTGTACTCCTGATTGAGCACATTGCGGAAGAGGATGTCGTTCCAATTGGTATTGAGGATGCGAAGCCGATTGATGCGTCTTTGGGCATCTTCTGAGAGGGCATCCCAGCCACCCCTCTTATAGACGTCGAACTCATCCAGTTCGTCAAGGATATTCGCCACCCCACCCTTATGTTCACGATAGTTATAGCCACTTTGCAAGAGTCCCAGTTCGAGGTCCACCTTCTCATTGGCGTTCAGCAGATTGAGACGGTCGATGTTGGTGCGTGGGCTGTAAGTGTATTTGGCAGAGAAGTTCACGACTGGACGTCCCATCTTACCTTTCTTGGTCGTGATGACAATGACGCCATTGGCTGCACGGGCACCATAGATGGCTGTAGCGGCCGCATCCTTCAGGACGGTGATGTTCTCGATGTCAGAAGGATTGAGACCTGCGATGCTGGTCTGGTAGATATCATCAATATCGTTGAGATTGTCGATGGCAGGGATTTCATTGCCCTCCATCGGAATGCCGTCGAGCACCCAGAGCGGTTCCTGCACACCATTGATGGAGGCTGTACCACGGATACGTATCTTCATTGGCGCACCTGGAGCACCTGTGGCGGCAACTGTAGAAAGACCTGCCACCTGACCTGCCAATGCCTGGTCGATATTCTTAATGGCACCAACGGTCTCGTCACTGATCTTCACCTCCGACACGGCTGCCGTGAGTTTACGACGGTCTATCTGCTGATAACCAGTCACTACGACCTCACCCAGTCCCTTCGATGCGCTGAACAGCGTCACATCATAGTTGTTCTGGTTAGGCTTCAGCAGAATGGTCTTGGATTCGTAGCCCATATAGCTGACGGTCAGTTTCTTGATGGAGGCAAGGACGGTGATGGAGAAGCGTCCGTTCATATCTGTGACGGTTCCCTTGGTCACAGTACCTTCGCCCACTGCGATGTTGGCTCCTATGAGGGGTTCACCCTTAAACTCACCGTCCATCACGGTACCTGTAATGGTACGCTCCTGCGCCACCAGCGAAAGGATGGCAAAGGGCACCATCAACAAGAGTATCAAAAATCTTTTCATATTCATCATATTATGTGTTATCGTTCTCCCCAGAGGGCTCTCCTCATAGAGCAGAGGGGGTTATTCTATTTGTTGATGCCAAGCGCAGACTGGATGCGCAAAGCCATATCGTCATAATGCATCTGGGTGGCAGTGTCGCCCGTGTTTGCCTTGCTCTTGCAGAGGCGGAGGATGCGAAGGAGTTCACCTCGTTTCAGACTGATGGCATCA
>CADCQH010000040.1 GCA_902803605.1 uncultured Bacteroidales bacterium
GCCAGCAGCAACAGGCCGCTGAGACTGATGATGATGGTATAGCGCAAAAGTGAGTAGTAGGAACTGAAGATGTCGCTCTCAGGACATACGATGGCCACGCTCCATCCTGCATTTTCAAAAGGATGATAGAAGATGAAGTCCTGCCTGCCGTCCATGTGAATCTCGCCATGTCCAACGTGACCTGTCTTCATGGATATGGCTGCCAGATGTCCGTCGCTGGTAGGGTTGTTGAAGGCCTCAGTAAAGTAGGCTTCATGCTCTTCGAGCGTACTGTCTGGGTGGATAATCAGGTGTCCGTCAGTACCCATCACAGAGGCGTGTGAGTTGGGGAATGGTCGCAGCGAGAGCACCAAGTCGGCAAACCACTTCATGGAGATGTGTGCCGACAACACGCCCACCAGTTCACCCTCCTTGTCGTGCAGTGGCATCCCATAGGACGTGATGATGGATGTCTCGCCATGTTCAACATCAACATAGGGGTCTATCCAGATGGGCTTATCAAGGTGCAGGGGTGTGAAGTACCATTTCTCACGTGTATAAAGCTGCTTTCCACCGTTCACCGATATTTCTATCTGTGTCGAATCAACGGGGTTACGGTAGGCATACACCTCATAGTAGATGCCGTATTGCGGATAGACACCAGGTTCGAAAGCGATGGTACATCTCTGGATGTGTGGGTTCTCTCTCAACAACTGCCGACAGAGGCTGTCCATGATTTCAGGCCTGTCCAGACGCTTCTCAATCGTCCAGTCCCAGCTGCGAGTGGCCGTCTCCACCTCGTTCAGGGTGTTGTCTATGCGTAATTCCGTCGTGCGCAGCGTCTGACGGGCTTTCTCCATCGCCTCCTGATAGATGGAATTACGGGCATGGTGGAACATGATGAAGAGGGCTGTGACGAAGAGCACTGACACAAATCCGACCACCCACAGCACAACCTGCGTGGTCAGCGAATGACGGGATTGTTTTTCTGTTAGTCTTTTCATCAGATACGAATTTGGTCTTCATCGGTGTGCAAATTTAGAGAATAATTTAGATATCACAAACAAATCGGCATAAAAATATGAACAACTCGCCTCGAAAAAGTGAGAAATAACGCTTCCAGCACCCACAAAACATCTTTTTTCCATCAAAACAATATTTTTTCTGAAAAAGTGTTGGAGGTTTCGGGAAAAGTGTGTACTTTTGCAGCGTTTTCATGAAATGAGACAACAAATGAAGTCATTGTTTAACGCATATTACTATTTTTACTTTTACTTTAGCAAGAAGTAAGAGCGGGTAGTTATGTGTTCAATCAATCATTCGACAGACACTTGGAAAATAACCATATAGCCCCGCTCTGATGAGTGGGGCTTTTTAGTGGACACGACAACATACATTATAATATAAATATGAAAAGAGTTGCGATACAAGGAGAGGTGGGGAGTTACCACGATGTGGCGAGCCACTGCTATTTCGAGGGCGAGGACATCGAACTGGTGTGCTGCGACACATTCGAGCAGATGTTCGAGGAAATGAAGCAGGATTCGAACATCATCGGCATGATGGCGATAGAAAACACCATTGCCGGCTCACTGCTCCACAACTACGAACTGATGCGTGAGAGCGGCATGCAGATTGTGGGCGAGCATAAATTGAGAATCTCGCACAGCATCATGTGCCTGCCTGAGGACAACTGGGAGGACATCACGGAGGTGAACTCGCACCCTGTGGCGCTGATGCAGTGCCGAGACTTCCTGAAGAAGCATCCCCAGCTGAAGATTGTGGAAACGGACGACACGGCCGGGTCAGCCAAGAACATCAGCGAGAACGGACTGAGAGGCCACGCCGCCATCTGCTCGAAGTTCGCTGCCCCACTCTATGGAATGAAGATTCTGGAAGAGGGCATCGAGACCAACAAGCACAACTTCACCCGTTTCCTCGTATTGGCAGACCCCTGGCTGGCAGAAGACCTGAGCAAGCCAAGCACGTCCAACAAGGCGAGCATCGTGTTCAGCCTGCCTCACAGCGAAGGGTCACTCTCGCAGGTACTGAGCATCTTCTCGTTCTACAGAATCAACCTCACGAAAATCCAGTCGCTGCCCATCATCGGACGGGAATGGGAATATATGTTCTACATTGACGTGATGTATGATGACTACACACGATATCGCCAGAGCATCGATGCCGTAAGGCCACTGACCAAGCAACTGAAAATCTTAGGAGAATATAAAGAGGGAAGAAGTACTATTAAAAAATGAAAGATTGAAAAAATTAAAAAATGAAAGATTGAAAGATTCTAAAACTATTCCATTCCACAATGATACAACCAGCAGACAGACTCTCGCTCGTGAGTGAGTACTACTTTTCGAGAAAACTCAAGGAGGTGGCAAAGTTGAACGCAGAGGGGAAGGACATCATCTCCCTTGCCATAGGCAGTCCTGACATGCCACCCAGTGAAGAAACCATCGACGTGCTCTGTGAGCATGCCCATCGGCCTGATGCCCACGGCTATCAGCCCACGGTCGGCATCCCAGAACTGAGGAAGGCGATGGCCAATTTCTACCAGCGCTGGTATGGGGTGACGCTCGACCCAGCGACGGAGATTCAGCCACTCATCGGCAGCAAGGAAGGCATCCTGCACGTGACGCTCGCTCTTTGCAACCCTGGCGACAAGGTGCTGGTACCCAATCCAGGCTACCCCACCTACACGTCATTGAGCAAGATCTTGGGACAGGAAATCGTGAACTACGACCTCTTGGAGAATAATGGTTGGCAACCTGACTTTGAGCAGTTAGAGGCGATGGACTTGACGGGCGTGAAACTGATGTGGACAAACTATCCCAACATGCCAACTGGCGGACGTGCCACCCGTGAACTGTATGAGAAGATTGTGGCGTTCGCCAAGAAACATAACATCGTGGTGGTGAACGACAACCCCTATTCCTTCATCCTGAACCGTGACGAACATCTGAGCATCTTGCAAGTGGAGGGTGCAAAGGAGTGCTGCATCGAGTTCAACTCAATGTCGAAGAGTCACAACATGCCTGGCTGGCGTGTGGGAATGCTGGCAACGAACAGCACGTTTGTGCAATGGATTCTGAAAATCAAGAGCAACATCGACTCAGGCACGTTCCGTCCTCTACAGTTGGCTGCAGCACAAGCCTATGAGAACTCAGAGGCATGGCACACGCACGCCAACATCGAGACGTATGCCACCCGTCGCAAGATAGCCGAACAAATCATGACCACCCTTGGCTGCACCTTCGACCCCCAACAGCAGGGCATGTTCCTCTGGGGACGCATCCCTGACAGCATTGCCGACGTGGAAGACCTGACGGAGAAAGTGCTGCACGAAGCCCGTGTGTTCATCACTCCTGGCTTCATCTTTGGCAGCAACGGCAAGCGATACATCCGCATCAGTCTCTGTGCCAAGGACGAGAAAATGAAAACTGCGTTGGAAAGAATCAAGGAGACCCTCCCCTCACCCTCCCTGTGAGGGAGGGAGTGGTTACCTGACACATATCATCATAAAAAGAAAACAAAAAACTAACAAATATACAAGTAGAATCCTCCCCACCAACATTCTACTCTCCCCCTCGCAGGGGGAGCGGGGAGGGGGTCTTATATGGAACTTGAACTTGAACCCCTGAATTTGCCGAGTGACAACGAACGTCCGTTCGTGATTGCCGGCCCATGCTCCGCTGAAACGGAGGAGCAAGTGATGGAAACTGCACGTGAACTGGCCATGAAAGGCTGCCACAACTTCCGTGCTGGTGTATGGAAGCCACGTACCAAGCCAGGCGGCTTCGAAGGACACGGCGAATTGGCACTGCCCTGGATGAAGCAGGTGAAGGAGGAAACCCACATGCTCATCTCTACTGAAGTGGCGACACCTGAACATGTGGAACTGGCGCTGAAGTATGACATGGACATCCTCTGGATTGGTGCCCGTACGACAGCCAACCCCTTTGCCGTACAGGCACTGGCTGATGCCCTGAAGGGAGTGGATGTACCTGTGTTCGTGAAGAACCCTGTCAACCCCGACATCGAGCTGTGGATTGGTGCCTTGGAACGCATCAACCAGGCTGGCGTGAAGCGCATGGGAGCCATCCATCGTGGTTTTTCTTCTTACGAGCAGAAGATTTATCGTAATGCACCGATGTGGCAGATCCCCATCGAACTGCATCGACGCATCCCTAACCTGCCCATCATCTGCGACCCTTCCCACATCGGCGGCCGTCGTGAGCTCATCGCCCCACTCTGTCAGCAGGCGATGGACTTGGGTTTCGATGGACTGATTGTCGAGGCTCACTGTGACCCAGACAAGGCATGGAGCGATGCCAAGCAACAGGTGACACCCGAAGTGCTCGACTACATCCTCTCACTCCTTGTCATCCGTGACGAGCACACCACCACGGAGGGTCTGACCAGCTTGCGCAAGCAGATTGACGAACTGGACAACCAGATTATGGACATTCTGGCCAAGCGCATGAGGGTGTGCCGTGAAATCGGCCACTACAAGAAGGAGCACAACATGACGGTGCTGCAGGCTCACCGCTACAACGAAATTCTCTCCAAACGTGGCGTGCAGGGGTCACTCTGCGGCATGGGTGCCGAATTTGTGGCCAAGGTCTTCGAGAGCATCCATGAGGAGAGTGTAAGACAACAGATTGAAATTATCAACAAGTAAATTCTTCAATCCTCAAAAACAACGTTTATGAAGATTCTGATATTAGGAGCAGGAAAAATGGGGTCTTTCTTCACCGACCTGCTGTCGTTCGACCACGAGGTGGCTGTCTATGACATCGACCCCCAAAGATTGAGATTCATGTACAACACCCAGCGGTTCACATCGTTGGATGAGATTGATGCCTTTGAACCAGAACTGGTCATCAATGCTGTCAGCCTCAAATATACGTTGAAAGTGTTTGATGAAGTCATTCCACATCTTCCCAAGTCGTGCATCCTCAGCGACATCTCATCGGTGAAGACAGGCTTCAAGGAGTACTACGAGGCCAGTGGCTTCCACTATGTGAGCACCCACCCCATGTTCGGTCCCACCTTTGCCAACCTTGGCAAACTGAACGATGAGAACGCCATCATCATCAATGAGGGTGACTACATGGGTCGCTGCTTCTTCAAGGATCTCTACTCACGACTGGGACTGAACATCTTTGAATACACTTTCGATGAGCACGACCAAACTGTCGCCTACTCGCTGTCCATCCCCTTCATCAGCACTTTCGCATTTGCTGCCGTGATGAAGCATCAGGATGCCCCTGGCACCACCTTCAAGCGCCACATGAAGATTGCGAAAGGTGTACTCTCTGAGGATGACACCCTCCTGCGTGAAATTCTCTTCAACCCTTACACCAAGGGGCAGGTGGAACAGATTCGCAAAGAAATGAAAGAGATCATTGAAATCATCGACACCCGTGATGAGGAGCATATGCAGCAATACTTGACAAAAATCCGAAAGAACATCAAGTAAGACAACGCACTCCATGAGAAAAGGACATTGCCCAACCCATCAGCAATGTCCTTTTTCTTTGTCTGGAACTTGCCAGGGGAAACTGCCATACAAGTAGTGATTTTCCAAGAGAAAACAAGTAAAAAGAACAAAAATCAATAAAATTGTACATTTTTGTGCTGTTTTTTGTGTTTATTCCAACTAAAGTTTTTATATTTGCCATGATTTCTTCCTGATCGTATCAAACGAGATGGAAAAAACGTATGAAAGAGAATCAGTGATGACTGGATACCCAGGTACAACTACCCATACTGGTTCCTTCTCATATATAATAATTAAAACAAAATCAACATCGCCCAGCATGTAGGGTAGTTAGCTGGACACAAAACTTTTTAATCACTATGAAAAAGTTACTTTTAGCCGCAGCAATCATGATTTCTTCAGTAGCTGCCAACGCACAGAACGAGGTAGGTCAGATTTCTATCGCTCCTACTGTAGGCATCAACCTCTCCAACCTTACAAAGGTCGACAACAGCAAGATGAAGTTCGGCATCGCAGCAGGTGCTGTGGCTGAATATGGTGTAGCTGAGCAGTTCGGCGTATCTTTCGGTCTCCTCTATTCGCAGCAAGGTTGCAAAATCAAGGATGATGGCGAGAAGTGGAATATGAAGTTGGATTACTTGAACATGCCAATCATGGCTCAGTACTATGTTGTTGATGGTTTAGCAATTAAAGCAGGTATTCAGCCTGGTTTCCTTCTTTCAGCCAAGAAAGATGGAGAGAAAGTCAAGAAGTACTGCAACAAGTTTGACTTTGCTATTCCAGTAGGTCTTTCTTACGAGATTTCCAACCTCGTGATTGACGCTCGCTACAACATCGGTTTGACAAAGACATTTAAGAAGGATTACTCTGACAAGAAGTGTAACAACTCTGTATTCCAGTTCACACTTGGCTATAAGTTCAAGATTTAATTCTGCTCATATCCAAAGAGAAGCGAGGGCGTGTCAGTTTGACACACTCTCGCTTCTTTTTTTGGTCACACGGACGTTTTCCACCTCAGCAATTGGACTTACCCGACTGAAACTCTCCACTCAAATGGGTAAGCAAGTCGGGGTTGAGATCGAGAGCCTTACGCATATCGTCAAGGGCACCTGTCTTGTTTCCTCGCTTCATGCGAAGGGTGCCACGAAGTTGATAAACCTCAGCATCATCTGTCTGGAGGATGTCGATGAGGGTGTCGAGATCGGCAAGAGCCTCGTCATACTGCTGCATCTGGCAAAGGATGAGAGCACGCTGCTTGTAGGCTGCAGCATCAGAGGGATTGGCTGCAATGGCCTGAGTGGCTTGGGCAATGATTTCGAATGGAGTCATAAGTGAAAAATGAAAGAATGAGAAATAAAACCATTAACTGCTCCACTTCACGTTCAGTCCTTGTTGGATGATTCGCTCTTCCTCCGTCAAGCGACGGAGAGCCTCGTCAAGGACAGGGGAAGTGATGGGAAGACGTTTGATGTCGCTGAGAGGATGGGGGTGACCGTCACTAAGGAAATCCGTGATGGTCTGGATGGCGGAAGATAGTGAATCGGCCTCGCTGGCAGAGGATTTCTTACGAGAGAGGCAAACGTCACATTGTCCACAGTCATGGTCACTGTGTTCGCCAAAATATTCGAGGAGCATGCGACTACGGCACTGGTCTTGGGAGGTGACATAGTGAACCATCTGGTTGATGCGCTGTTGGAAGTCGGCCTTACGGTCAGCATAGACAACGGAGGGAAGGCCGATAAGGTCTGTGTCGATGCGGGCAACGGTGTAGCTGATGGTTGGTGTCTGACGATGGGGGATGAAGTCAATGATACGATGATGATGGAGTTCCTTGAGTCGCTGATAGATCTGCTCAGCTGTCATACCTGTAAGATGGGCAAGATAGGTCTCCTCTATATATACGAAGTTGGCAAAAACGCCAGGATAGGTACGCAGGATGGTCTGGATGAGAAGATCTGTCAACTCATCGTTCTCATAGATACGGTAAAGTTCGTCCTTACGCAGGATGAAATGGAGAGCAGACTTGAACTCCTGCTCCTCATGGTACTCAATGTAGCCCGCATTGTTGAGCAAATGGAGCGCAGCATTGGTCTGCACAGGGAACTGCTTGAAACGCCGACAGAAAGTCTCGATGGGGAAGTAGAATGTACGTCCCAAAGCCTCGCCCACACCAACCTGAAGGAAACAAGCGACATTCTCGTAAGTCTGGCGCACATAGTCGGGTTCTGGATAGGTTTCAGGAACACGTCGTTGAATGGTCTTGATGTCCTGACGATTATAGAGAATGACGGCATAGGAGGTCTTTCCATCACGACCAGCACGTCCTGCCTCCTGAAAGTAGGCTTCGAGGGAGTCAGGCATATTGTAATGAATGACAAGACGAACGTCAGGTTTGTCGATGCCCATGCCAAAAGCATTGGTGGCAACCATGACACGAATACGGTTCTTCGACCAGTTGATTTGTCTGTAGTCTTTCTCAGCATTCGTCAACCCTGCATGATAGTTGTTGGCTGTAATTCCATTCTCCTCCAAGAAGCGAGCCACATCGACTGTCTGCTGACGAGTACGGGTATAGACAATGGCACTACCATGAGGCACGCCCTCCAAAATATGCAGCAACTCCCCTGCCCTGTCCTCCGTCTCACGCACCACATAGATGAGGTTCTTGCGTTCAAAACTCATCGAGAAGACATTCGTCTCACGGAATCCAAGTCGTTCCTGAATGTCATCAATGACCTTGGGCGTAGCAGTAGCCGTAAGTGCCAAGACGGGTACAGAAGCTGGAAGGAGATGGCGAATCTTGGCTATCTGCAGGTAAGAAGGACGAAAATCGTAACCCCACTGTGAAATGCAATGAGCCTCATCAACGACCATCATACTCACTTGGCGCATCCGTTCGAGCTTGGCCAAAAAGAGTTCGGAAGAAAGTCGTTCAGGAGAGATGTATAACAGTTTATAGGCTCCAAAGACAGCATTGTCGAGCACTCGGACAATATCCTCACGCATCATGCCCGAATACACAGCCTCTGCCTTGATGCCTCGAGTCTTCAGTTGCTGAACCTGATCCTTCATCAAGGAGATAAGAGGTGTGATGACGATGCAGAGTCCCTCACGCATGAGTGCCGGCACTTGGAAACAGATACTCTTGCCACCACCTGTCGGCATCAGACCCAAGGTGTCACGACCGTTGAGGATACTCTCGATGATGTCACGCTGGATGCCACGAAACGAGTCATAGCCCCAATACTGCTTCAGAACATCTAATGCCTCCATGACCATACTAAATGAAAAGCAACCTTACTCTTCACTTTCGTGCGTTCTGATGTCTTCAATCTGCAACTGAACCTCGCCACGTTTGCGTGTATTCTCCTCGACTGTATAGACAATGTCGAACGCCTGCTTCGTCTTGATGTAGCGGGCTTCGGAACTTTGTCCAAAAGCAATGCCGTTCATCACATTGTTGGACTTGCTATCAACCAACTCCAACTTGATGTGTTCTTGCTGACGTCCCACCACCTTGCTGGTGCCATAGTCGAAGACATTCTTCGTACAAAAGACAGGCTTGGGGTTGTCAGGACCATAAGGACGCATACGCTTGAGGTCACTAAAGAATCGGGGGGTGATGTCCTTGAAATTGAGCATCGCATGGATGTCGAGATTCGGACGTGTCTGCTCAGGATCTATGTTCTCCTGTACATAAGCCTCGAACCGCTCCTTGAACTTATCCACGTTCTCCAACTTCATCGACAGACCTGCTGCATAGGTGTGTCCGCCAAAGTTTTCAAGCAAATCCTCACAACTTTGGATAGCCTTATAGACATCGAAACCGCTCACGCTACGAGCACTACCCGTCACGATGTCTCCATCCAACGTGAGCACCACAGCAGGACGGAAAAACTCCTCTGTGAGACGCGATGCCACAATGCCAATGACACCCTTGTGCCAATCAGCATTGTAAATCACGATGGCACTCTTATCCTCCATCTGGGGCAAGTGCGCCACCAACTGGCTCGCCTCCTCAGTCATGCGCTTATCCAGTTCCTTACGTTCTTCATTATACTGATTGATGGTCTGTGCCATCTTCAACGCCTTTTCGTAGTCACGCTCCACCAACAAATCAACCGATTCCTTGCCGTTCTGGATGCGTCCACTTGCATTGATACGTGGTCCTATCTTGAAGATGATGTCGCTCATCGTCAAATCCTTGTCTGTCAGTCCACACACTTCCAAAACAGCTTTCACGCCAGTGCTGGCATTGTTGTTCAACTGCTTCAATCCATGATAAGCCAGAATGCGGTTTTCCCCCATGATGGGCACGATATCACTCGCTATACTGATGGCACATAAATCAAGCAACGGTATCAGGCGACTGAACGGGATGCCGTTGCTGATGGCAAAGGCTTGCATGAACTTGAAGCCCACGCCACAACCAGACAAATCAAGATAGGGATACGTGTTGTCCACGCGCTTGGCATTCAGAATCGCCACAGCAGGAGGCAACACCTCGTCAGGCACATGATGGTCGCAGATGATAAAGTCTATGCCCTTGTCCTTGGCATACTGAATCTCATCAATCGCCTTGATGCCACAATCCAA
>CADCQH010000041.1 GCA_902803605.1 uncultured Bacteroidales bacterium
ATCCTTTGACGAAGTATGCCTTTATCGACATTGACGGGGATGGCGTTGATGAGGTGTGGGTGCGCACTGAGAATGACGAGGATGGTGTCATTTTCTTGTTTGACGATGAGGAAGAACCTCAGTTGATTATCGCTGAGAGCGAAGGGAAACGCCTTTCCATCGCCAAGGGGTGGGTAGGTAATGGCTATCCTGCCGGCGGTCCTTCCTACTTCAATCATTACGTCGTGCTGAAGGATAGCCGTGTGGAGTATGACTTCACTGATTTCCAAGTGTATGAGAACCACGAATACTATTTGCGTGACACGGAAATCACAGAGGCTGAGGCAAAGAAAATCAAAGATGAAATCAAGCGCATGGGTGAGGGTGTAGCCGTGACACCCGAATGGATACAAAAGAATGACAGATAAAAAGGTATAGAACATGAAAAAGTTATTGATACTATTAACTCTCTGTGGTTCGCTTTCTGTCGCCTTCGCACAGAAGAATTATGACATTGACGAGATTCGTACAGGGTGGGCAAAGAAGACCATCACTGGCGTGAAGAGTGGCAACATCCTTCCATTGCTCACCGCTTTCAATAACGTATGGCGCACAGCTCCTGGCACAGCCATCATCAAGGATGGCACCAACCCTAACGCACAAGACAACGAATATCATTTTGTGGTAGATACTCCCAACGGCTTTGTGAGTGCAGGCGAGTTGGGCGATGATGGAGAGGACATCGAGGCATGTGTATGGAAACGCTCCAATGGCCACAAACTCTTTGCTGTGGTCTATACCCGTTATCATGGACTCACTCCCCATCCCATCGCACTTTTCTACGACTACGATGCCACGAAGGGAACTCTCACACCTGAATTTGATGTCCCATTGGTGCAGTTCATCCCTTCTTATTCTGATCCCTCTGTCGATATGGTTCATATCCATCTGCCACAGAAGGGTAAGGATGTTGTGGTGAACGAGTACATCATGCCTTGGGGGTTCAGCATCACGCAGACTTACAAATGGAATGGTATGGAACCAAAGTGGTCAAACACCACCATCGAGAACTACGACAAGATGTGCAAACTGTACGACGATGACAAGATGCTGGCAGAAAAGGTGAATTTCACCTGGTTTGCCATCCACGATTTTGATGATGATGACAACCCTGAACTTTGGCTCGTTTCTGAGAATGAGGAGAATCAAGCCATCTTCGCCATCAAGGGGGAGAACGACATTCGGATGCTCACTTCCACCTACTTCAAGACTCATCTTCTTTTCCGCGACAACAGTGTTATTGGTTCAGCAGGTGGTTGCGGGACGGGGTGTTTCCACACTGAGTACATCAAACTCGACCACAGTAAGCCCGCCTATCGTCTTGAGGACAGTCAGAGTTACAACTTCGAGAAGGACGAAATGATCAGCACCTACTACAAAGACGGCAAGGAAATCTCGAAAGCCGAAGGCGAACGCATCATAAAGACTTTTGGCGATGTCATCGACATCACCCCTTTGAGGCACCGGATGAAATAGACATTAAGGACAAAGAAAAGACCTCGTTCGGAAACCGATACGAGGTCTTTTTCTGTATGTAGTAATACCCTTACTATTTCTGAGTCCATGCCGCCGTGATCGATCCTCCTGTGACAGTCTTCTTGCCACTGTAAACAATACCCTTACTTCCAATGCCACTATTGGTAACAATGGTGGAGCCTCCTGTAACAGTGACGTTCACGCCAATCTTCATGCCGTTCGTACTTTTGGCATTCGTGACAATTTTCGTGGTTCCTCCACTGATGGTGAGGTTCTTGTCTGCCTTCAGACCGTTAGCACTGGCGCCTGTAACACTGATGTTAATGGTTCCGCCACTGATAGTGGCATTACCTTCCACATTGATGCCCATACACTTGTCGGGGTCATCCTTATCTTCCTCCACGGTGCATTTATCACCCTCCGCAAATATTTTGACATCCGTAAGAGCACCTTTTGCCTGAGCAATAGTGATGTCGCCACCAGCCTGAATACCACGCGTTCCGTTAGCTGTAGCGTGCAACACAAGCGTGCCGCCATTGATAATTACGTCACCAATAGACTTGAGACATTTGGCATCTTCAGTGGTAGCCGCCGTGATGTCGATGGTGCCACCATTGATGGTGAGGTTACCTGTATTCTCCACGTCCACAATCGTCTTGCCCTTCTCGTCGGTCTTATACTCCACCTGCACGCCATCCTTCCCTGCAGTATTATTGATGGTCAGCACACCGCCATTCATCTCGAAGAACTCGCCTGCGTGAATACCATCACCAACTGCACCCAGAATATTGACAGCCTTCACCGACTGCTTCACCTTGAAGTGCTCCTTCAAGTCAATGGCATGGTGGTAGTTTCCTGTCACATTCAGCGTACCTGCACCAGACAATTCGATATGTCCTTTAGTGTAGATGCACGCCTTGTGGTTATCCAATGGATCAGGAGTGACACCTCCGTCGTTCGAGTCAGCAAAGGTATTCACAGAACCATCTGCCATCACCAATGCGATACGCTTGCCGCACTTGAAACGCATGGCCTCACCGCAAGTGGAGGTAAGTGACACGTTATTGAGGTTGACCTGCATCTTGTAGTCACTCTTGATGATGAGCGAACCGTTAGAGCTGCTACCCTTCACGTTATAGATAACTTCATCTGTGCTACCTTTATATTCAAGATAGACATACGAATCGAGTCCGTTCACCTTTGAATATATAACGCTATCCGCCATACACTTGGGGATGGTGACAAAGGCTTCAGTACCCTTATACTCAACTTCCACCACTACTGGAAGAGCTGGTTTATGGAAAGTGATGGAATCTGGTTCCTCTTGGAGATCAACACCTAATCCCTCGCTGATTTTCTGCTTGACATAGTCACCATCTTTGCAGATATAAATGTATGTGTCTTCTTGTGCATGAGATACTAACAACATGCAACTCAACACTAAAAGAGAGAATATCCTTTTCATCTTCATGTTCATTTGATGAGTGTCTTTTATCTTACTTGATGAGCGTCTTCTTACCGTCTATGATATAGATACCCTTGGGGAGTTGGTCACGATCAAGGGTGACGAGGCGTCCCATGAGGTCACGCACTTCCCCCTTCGTTTCCTTCTCGTCCTTCTCCACGTCCTTGATGTCGGTGGCTCCGTCTTCTGTGAAGAACACCAGTTTCCGAATGTCTGCTATCGGCACTTCAGTAACTGAGCCATCGGTACCTATCACATTCATCTTGTCGCCCTCGAAGGTAACTTTCGAAAGCTGAGCGACCTCCCATTTCTGTGCCGCCAATGAACCATTGCCACCTACATAATATAGGTTGAAATCATCAGCCCAAGCAGTCAATGCACATAAGGCAAGTGCTGCTGTCAGTGAAAAAAACTTTTTCATATCCTTGTGTCTCTTGTGTTTCAGAATTTAATGTTGTAGGCCAAGCCAATGAAGTGTCCATTGGGTTCGTCATCGTCATCTTCCGTTTGATAACGGTAGAAGAGGTCGATCTTGTTCTGCTTGTTAATCTTGAAGTCGGCACCAGCCGAGAATTTCCACTTGTTGGCGGAATAATTAAGACCGCAGCCGTATTCAGCCGACAGATAGGGGTCAACAGGACATTTGCGAATGTTGTAGTCCACACCCACTTTGGAACGCAACAAGACTCTATCCTTGGCTTTGTATTCCTTGATATTGTCATTATCCAAGTAATATGTGTAGGCAAGGTCACCATTATCATCCTCTTCCACATCTTCCACCCGATAGCGATCCATTGTCGTCTTGGCTTTATTATAATGCGAGTACTGCACCACCTCCTTCCACGAGAAGCTCCAACGTTTGTTAGGCTGGTATCCTGCAGTCAGACTGAGGCTGGTACGATGACGTCCTCTCCAAAATTGATGACGATGATTATAACCCATGTAATCGTCGGTATAGTAGGAGTATGGTTCATCGTTCTCATCGAGCACCACATGTTCATATTCGTAATTCTCTGTCTTGTCCTTGGTCTGCTCTGGATAGTTAATCCACATGTATTCCCACTTCAAGCCAACTTTGAGGTCAAAGATGCCGTTATCAAAAAGGCGCTGGTCTGCACCCACACCCACTGTCCAACGATCCACCTTCTTGGTATGATCCATCGTGCGCACTCCACCTTCAAGGCTCACATGCGTGCCTGGTCTCAGTTTCTTCTCTGCACCCACAGAAAAGTCAAAGCCAAAGTCATCGCTCTGAGCGTAAGAAGTCAGAAGCGAACAACTAAGAACTAAAAATGTTAATACCTTCTTCATGTCAAATGTCTGGTGTTAAATCTCGCCCAGCGCGTGGGCTGGTTATGCGTATTCCTTAGGCATTTTCTGTGCAGATTCGTCCTCCTCATCCGTATTGTAATAAATCTTGATGAGGGCCATATCCTTAAGGAAGTCGATAGAACCGATGGACACACTGGTAATATCGAGTCCTGTGCGTGCTTTCAAGTCTTCTATGAGTTCTTTGCGGCAACTGGGCTTGATGAGGTCAATCTTGTCATACTTGATGTACTTCGACGAGAGGCTCTTCACCAACTTGTTCGCCTCAGCAATCCATACGCCCAGCACAAACACACAGTCCGTCAGAATCAACTCGCCCATACTCGTCATCAGCGGACCTGCAAATTCAGGGTGCTTTGGGCTGATATCAGCAGCCCAAGCCAAACCATTGATGGCAGCCAAAGAGATGATGAGGAACAGATAGGTCATCTCACGGATAGGCACCGACTCCGTTCTGTAGCGCATGATGCAGAAAATGGCAAAGAGTCCCATCGCAATACCCGTCTTAATCTTGGCATCACCCATCAAGTGAATCAGCATGAAGATACAAAAGCCCACTAAGATGTAGGTGAAGAAGAAGTCACGACGACGTGCCTTCGGAAAATAGAAAGCCCTCGCAATGAGGATGGTGAAGACCGTGTTGATGATCAGTCGCAGAAAAAGGTCGAGGATTCGACATGTGTCGCTCGACAGCACTGCAAGAAAGTCGTTGATAGCGTCCATTATGATTTGTTTTTTTAAGTTTTCTTTGATTAAGTATTGGATTTCGTCCCACACCTACAATAGTTATAGTTCGTGGTCAATGAATTTTCTTCCGTTGATTTTCTCCAGATTCCTCAGTTTGGGTTTGAAGTTGTTCTGTTTCAGGCTTGGGTCGGTCAATGCCATACCGATGCAGCACTTGGAAAAGCCCGTCGGATGCACGTGAATATCCCTCAGAAGGTTGCATACGGGAGAAAAAACATTACCATCCCGTTTCAATTCGATAATCACCAATTCATCTGTTCCGTGGTCATGATTCGTCTCAAAATTATGAAAACCGATATTGAAATCTATCGTCAAGCGTTCAGTCTTACCTTTGTTCACCAACGTCACACGGTCAAACTGGTTCCTCACCACTGCATTCAACTTGTCCAAATCCAGTCCCGTCTTCCGCTGCACCAATTCATGCGCTCCCTCTGTCTTTCTGAAATCATCCTGACTCGGCACCTCAATCCGCTTCTTCTTCGTACGGGCATGATTGTTTTTGTTCTTCACTTCCAGAAACGTCAGGTCACTTGCCACATATGTTCTCACCCTCACCTTCATTCTTCTGGCCTTTCCGTTGTGGTGCATCATATACATATAATGATTGTCCGTATCATAATATGTGGTCAAATATGGAATGATGCGTCTCTCTAAAGTTTCCTGCACATAGTACTTGTCCTGCACCAGTTTGAGCAACTGCACTAACTGAGCCTTCGACGCCACATATTTGGTGTCGAGCCTATTCATCAGTTTGATGCCCGTCATCTCCTCTAACGTGATGGGAGACATCTCATCAAGAAGCTGCTTGATAGCACTATCTGAATTGCCCATTTCTAATACGGGTGCTGATTTTGATTTGTATAGGTTTTGGCAAAAAATCGTGGCAAAGTTACGAACTCTTTTCTTTCCCCCAAAATATTTTAACTTAAATATGGCTTTCTTAAGAGTCATTTCGTGTTAAAGTCAGAAAAGAAGAAGGTTGTTATCAAAAAATATCGTACCTTTGTCCCATCAAAACTTGTATGACTATGAGAAAAAGAGCCAATTACATCCAAAGCATAGAGATTAAGGCGCTGTGGAAAGGAGGCAGACATGTCATTTGGCAATTGCAGCCAGACGTCAATATCCTCAGCGGCATCAATGGTGTTGGAAAGAGCACCATCATCAATCATTCAGCACGCACGTTGGCAGAAATCGACCGAGACGAGATCGTGCCGAAGGATGCACCTCAGGGCGTAACCATCAAACTGATGCCTGAAGATGCGACGTACATCAAGTTCGACGTCATCCGTTCGTTCGACCGTCCGCTGCTGCACAGCGACCTATTGGAGAAGCTGTCGGACTCACGTGTAAAAACGGAACTGGATTGGCAAATCTACCGGTTGCAGAAGCGGTTCCTTGACTATCAGGTAAATATTGGCAACCGCATCATCGAGTTGCTGACAAGCGGCGACCCGGAGGACCAAACAAAGGCTGCTGAGGTGAGTGCACCCAAGAAACAGTTTCAGGATATGATTGATGAGCTGTTTGCCGATACGCACAAGAAAATTGACAGGAAGAGCAACGAAATTCAATTCATACAAGGGGCGCAGACACTCACACCTTACCAACTTTCGAGTGGTGAAAAACAGATGCTGGCCATCTTGCTGACCGTTTTAGTGGAGAATCGCGAACCGTATGCCCTGTTGATGGATGAGCCGGAGATATCTCTCCACATCGATTGGCAACAACGCCTCATTGACCTTATCCGTCAACTCAATCCTAATGCGCAAATCATCCTCTCCACCCACTCCCCCGCCCTCATTATGGACGGATGGATGGGCAATGTCACAGAAGTGGGAGATATTAGTAATTAATGGTTTAGGGTTTAGAGCTGAGAGTTGAGAGTTGAGGGTGTAGAGTTTAGAGCTGAGAGTGTAGAGTTTAGAGTTTAGAGTTTAGAGTATATGTCCAAACATCTGCTATCCAACATATCGTCCGCCTATATTGAGGCAGCGAATCGTTTACGTCCCAAGACAAAAAAGCGTAAGATTGTGGCGTATGTGGAATCGTATGATGACATCTTCTTCTGGCGGAATGTGTTGAGCGAGTTTGAGGATGAGAGCACGTCTTTTGAGGTGATGCTGCCCTCACGTACGAACTTAAATCGAGGGAAGAAGACTGCGCTGATGAACAAGTTGGGAGAATCGCTGGGAGGATATATGATTGCTTGCGTGGATGCCGATTTGGATTATTTGTTGCAAGGCCACACCCCTTCATCGCAGAAGATGTTGGAAAATCCCTATGTGCTCCACACTTATGCCTACTCCATTGAGAACTTCCAATGTTATGCGCCATCACTCCATAATGTATGTGTGATGGCGACGCTCAACGACCGTGACCTCTTCAACTTCGAGGAATACCTGCGCCAATACTCGGAAATCATATACGAATTACTCGTGTGGATGATTTGGTTGCATCGCCGTGGGCGTTTCAATGAATTTCCACTGAACAACTTTAACAATATCACAGCAGTGGATCAGCTGAACGTGTTTAAGCCCATTGAAGCATTGGAAATTGTACGTCGTCATGTAAACCGCAAACTGGCTTGGCTCCAACAACACATCAAGGATGCTAAAGGAAAACTCACCCCTCTGAAACAGGAATTGGCAGATCTTGGCTTGAGGAAAGACAACGCATACCTTTTCATTCAGGGACATCATCTGATGGAGAATGTGGTGGATGCAGCCCTCACCCCTGTGTGTACCATCTTACGGCGTGAAAGAGAAAAAGACATCAAGATGCTGGCACGAGGCAACAATCAGCAGATGAACAACGAACTCGCTTGTTATTCACACAGCCAATTCCAACCCGAACAAATGTTGCGTCGCAATACTCAATACAAAGATTGCGACACTTACCAATTGCTACGAAATCAAGTTGTGGCTTTCTTGCAAAGGGGAAAAGTTGAAAGTCCTGAGTTTAGGGCTTAGGTATTGGGAATGTCGAGGATGAAGCGTGCTCCCTCTGTATAGGTAGGATCAAGCGTCAACGTTCCACCTAACAAATGGGCATTATGCAAGGACAATCCAAGTCCTAAACCTAAACCTTCCGAGAAACTATCCAATTTAACGAATGGAGCAAACACGTGTTCACGATCAGCTTCGCTAATACCTTCGCCTTTATCTTCGATAATGAATCGTACCTTGGTGTCATCCACCAGATCTACCGACATCTTGACCTCCTGCTGAGAAGCGAACTTCTTGGCATTGATGAGTAACTCACGCAATATTCTAATCAAGTAAAGACGGTTGGTGTGAACCGTGAAACCATCGGGAAGAGTGGACTTAAAACTAAAAGCCACATCCTGAGACATCGTTTTCTCCTCAAACGTACAGATGGCTTCCCTCACTACAGGAATCACCTCCACTTTCTTAGAAACGTCTATCTTCGATGTATTATCTTGACGCGACACATCAAAGATCATGCTGGACATTCGCTGGATGGTGCCTGCATTTTGTTTCATCGTATCAGTAAAGCTGATGATTTCCTCCTCAGGCAACAAGGTAAAGGTTTCACGCAATACCTGCATGAATCCTGCGATGATGTTGAGAGGTGTACGTATTTGGAGCGAAACATCGTGGATGAAAGAAACCTTTCGCTGGTCAGCATCCGCAATGAGCTGATTCGCCTGAAGGAGTTCGCTATTACGCTTATCCGTTTCTTCGTTCACATTTTGTATATTAACAATATACCCGTTGATAGAGCGTTGCATAGAGACGAAACTGTTCTGTAAATGTCCCACCACATCCTCACGGTCGCTAGGAGGAAGTGTCTTGTCATAGTGTCCTGCCGTAATGTAACGCAACTGCTGTGCCAACTGGTTGATTGGACGAATGAAATGCTTGGTGACATTCCAGCACACGACAAGCATCAGTACCAAACCAATAATAAGCAGAGGAAGAAGGATATAAACCAAATTGTGGTATTGCCGAAAGATATCCTTTTCAGGGCAGACGATGGCGATGCTCCAAGGAGTATTGGGCAAAGGTTGATAGAACACAATACTGGGTTGACCATCAACCATGACACGCATGTTTCCCGTTTTGCCAGAAGTCATCTCATGACCGAGCGCGATGATGTCCGGATGCTCTTTTACATCCACTGACGAATAGATGCTTTCTTTCACCAGTTTCAAGCGATCAGGATGCACGAAGAATGTTCCATCCTCGCCCAACATGATACAATAGGAGTCTGGATAGGGTTTCTCAGCCATGATGGCATCGGAAAGTGACGTGATGGAGATATCGGTTGAAATGACACCTATAAACCGCTCATCCTCATCATAGAGAGGCTTACAATACGAGGCAATCATCACTCGAGAAGATAGAGTGCCCTCATTGAAGTCGTTGTAAGGATCTATCCAACACGCTTTTCTGTTGTTTCTGGGAGCAGTGTACCACTTCTTCTCGTAGTAGTTGTATTTACCTTCCCTGACAGTGATGATAGAATCACCATCCCTGAGTGAATAGGCTGAGAAATTACCATCTTCGCGAGAGAAATAATTAGGTTCCATTGTAATGGAGCATCCGTTGACAATCGGATTGAGTTCAACCACTCGACGGGAATAAGCGAAGAGGGAGTCCTGCTGAAGATGGTTGACCACTAACCATTCCATATTTTCCGTGGCAACCTCAACCTCATCAAGATACCCTATCACGTGTAGAGACAAATGGTTGAGCATTTGTGCGTTATGCTCATAGGCCTCTTGTTTCACCATTTGACGTGAACGCTCAAAGAGAAATCCCAAACTAAGCACGAAGACGCCTACCACAAAAAGCAAGATGCCGAGACAAAGTTTCAGCGACAATGAACGGTTAATATGATAAAATACGCTTTTCATGAAGTCTGCTTCTTTTTCTTGGGTATCTCAAGCATTTGATCCAATAGGCCGGTAATCGCTTTGGTATGCGTCATTATCTGTTCCGACATAGACTGGACGTCATCCTTCTGCAGGTTTTCGCGGCGAGCCTCCAAATTGGCAATCACGCCTTCTATTTCCTTGATAGGCAGAATCATCTTGTCGGCAATCTTATGAATGAGCCCCATCTTCATATTTTCAGCCTCCCTTACTTTGGCATTGATATCACTTAGTTCCTCATTGCGCGACTTGAGCGTTTCTGACATTTGATTGATTTGCTGGATATTGCGCACCAATGATGTCTGCATTGTACAGAAATTGTTTTGCAAGGTGCCAATTTCATCTTTCCGATGAGTGGGCGGAATGGCTACATTATATTCTCCTGCCGTGATTCGTTGTACAGACCGAGCCAACATATTCAGCGGAGTGAACTGACGGCTGACAAAGAACAAGCAGAAGAAGAATATGAGCAGAACACCCATCACCATGACAACAAGCATATATACAAACAATCGTTTGTTTGTATAGAATACCTCTTTCTCTGGACAAACAAGGCACACACTCCAATGCTTGTTGTTGATTGGCTTGTATAACACATAACTATCCTTTCCAAACAGCTTGACGGACATGATGCTATCCCCACCTCCCAAAATATCCTCTACCATTGCTGGCACGCGTTTGTCTGGTTCGCTTTTTACCACTTCACGCACCATTTTGTGGTAAAGGTAGGAACTATCTGGATGGACAATATAATTGCCATACACCCCCAACAGCGCACAATAGGAAGAAGGGAAGGGTTTAGTGTTAAGGATTGTTTTAGAAAAATCAGCCACTGAAATATCGGAGGCAAGGACGCCTACCACATTTCCCTGCTTGTCATGAATAGGCATGCCGCAAGTCACGATGGTCGAATTGATCGTATCGTTGGGTGCATGGGGCCTCACCCAGCAGGTTGAATTTTCTTGTTTGGGAATAAAATACCAATTGACAGACACATAGGGGACATCCTTGTATTCATTGGGCTGGATGATGGTCGGATCATGAGTCATCAGAATGTCATCTGACTCCGAGTTCGCACGAAAAGCATAAGTCGAATAAAGTTCCCCCTTCTCAGGATAGTAGTTGGGTTCGAAAGCGATGGCACAACCCACTATTTCAGGGCTATTCTCCACCATCTGCATGGCATATTCCACCATCATATCAGGGTCATCCAAATGCTGCTCCACATTCCACAACATATTGTGTGTCGCCACCTCTGTCCGGTGAAGTCGGTTTTCGACAGACAGCTTCGTGCAAATGAGCATCTGCTGTGCTTTCGCCAATGACTCTTTCTCTATCGCATCATGGGAATATTTAAACATGATGCACAAGGCAGCCACAAATAAGATGGTCACCGACATCAAAACCCACCAACTGATACGTGCGGAAAGTTTCCTGCGAAAGTATTGTGATATTCTATTCAATATGGGCTCTGTTACTATTCAAGAATCTTACACGGCTTTCCTCTTTACGTTGCAAAGATACGATTTTTTTCCCAATTACACCACTAAATGAAACTTTTTTCGGGAAAAGTACAAAAAAGAATGCATAAATGACCCAATGAGCCAATTATGCATTCCTTGTCATGGTAGTTTACTTCACTTTCAGACGAATCACGTTGGCAGAATAAGGTGCCACGGAAAGACTCATCTTCTTGGACACCTTGATGTCCTTGGTTACAGGAGCAACAGGCTGAGCATCGAAGTTGTTCTCTGCATCAATCGATGCGTTGCTGATAGTCGTCATCGGAGCCATAGCTGGGAAGCCCTTGAACTTGCTCAAGTCGATGGTGGCAGTCTTTGCATCAGCGGCTGCATTGATGAGTTTGATGTACAATTCGCCCTTCTCTGTGTTCAGCACAGCCGAAGTGCCCTGATACTTATCACCACCTTCAAACTTGGCCACGTCACCATAGTAGTAGTCACCTGAAGTCGTGCCGAACATCTGCTGCACATAGTAGCTGCAAGTGTAGATAACCTTCTCGTTGTCGAAGTAGATGAGGTCTGGATTCCAGCTTTCATGGTTCTTCTTGCAGAAGAGAGGAGCATAGCTGGTCATCGTCACAACGTCGCCATTACGCTCGATGCCCAACAGGTAGAGACCTTCGTAGAGCGCATCAGCGAGTTTCTTGTCCTTGGCGGCATACTCACCCAGATACACCTTCGTTTTGCGGTCACGTGGGTAGTTATCATAGTTGGCCTGATTATCGAGGAAGTAATTGCGTGGCTCATAATAGTGTTCATCCAAGATGTCCACACCTGTCTCGTCAGCAATGCGCCAACCATTCTCAAAGTCAGGATTACCCTTGTGAGAACCAGGACCTGCTGTGCCGACAATCACGATGTCTGGATATTTCGCGCGTACCTTATTATAAATATACTTGAAACGCTCTTCAAATTCCTTAGTGATCTTCTCCTCGTTGCCGAGACCCAGATATTTCAGGTTGAAAGGCTTAGGGTGACCTGCTTCCGCACGTACCTTACCCCACTTGGTGTTCACGTCACCGTTGGCCCACTCAATGAGGTCAAGCGCTTCGTTCACCCACTCATCCATCTCACTCATAGGTACGAAGTCCTGCGCTTGAGTGCGCATACTCCAACCGCCGTTCGTACCCTGACAGTTCACACCACAAGGAAGGATTGGAAGTGGTTCCATACCGAGGTCTTCGCAGAACTGGAAGTACTCATAATAACCGAGACCCATTGACTGGTGGTAGCCCCAAGTGTTCTTCAAACCACGACGCTGTTCCTTTGGACCCACCGTAGTCTTCCAACGGTAAGTGTCCCAGAAACCGTCACCACCACCATGCACTACGCAACCACCAGGGAAGCGCATGAACTTGGGTTCCAGGCCTGCCAATGCCTCAGCAAGGTCCTTACGCAGACCATGACCCTTGTAAGTGTCCTGTGGCATGAGGGAAACCATATCGATGTCAAGGTCGCCCTGAGTCAACACCAATATCTGCAGGCTGGCGTTCGTGCAGTCTTCCGATGCCGTCAGCGTAGCCTCGTACTTCTTCCAAGAGGTGTCACTCACGTTCAGCGTGGTCTCACCCAACACCG
>CADCQH010000042.1 GCA_902803605.1 uncultured Bacteroidales bacterium
AAAGAGCCAAAAACTTGCTTCTCGGACAGTAAAAAAGTATGCAAACAACAAAAAAATTACAAACATATCATGAAAAAAAGTGTAATTAACGGACTTCTTGTCGTATGTGCATTAGGTCTGGTCGCAGCGTGCTTCTTTAGCATCTATAGCGACATTGCCTTTGATGAAGAGAAGGCTGCTCGTGAGAAACTTGTTATTGCCCGTCTGATGGACATCCGCAATGCGGAAGAGCAGTACAAGATGACTTATGGTGAGTATTGTGGCACCATAGACTCACTGATTGATTTTGTGAAAAACGGCAAGACTGTTGACAAGATCATCAAGGACGGTGAGTTGACTGATGATCAGCTGGAAGCTGGTATGACTGAGCGTGAGGCTGTGGCCAAGGGACTCATCAAGCGTGACACCATCTGGATGACTGCTGCTGAGAAGTTGGGCATCGCAAATCCTGACTCCATGAAGTACGTGCCAGTCGGCCGTCCTGCTAATGGTAAATACTTTGTGGTTCACTCCACTTTTGATCCTTCTGTATATGACACCATCTATCAGGGTATCATCGAACTCCGCAAGAAGGCTCAGTTCAATATGAAGTCGAACGAGTTTGATATGCTTGTCGAGTTCCGTGCACGTCTGGAGGACTATATGGACGGCATGAACGAGAAGAAAGTCAAGAGCGTGAAGGCTGACCTGAAGAAGCGCCACAGAAACCGTGCTGAGCTGATGCTCGACAACGAGGACCAGACAGAGGGTGAATGGTACGGACTCCGTATCGGCGACCTTGAGGACACGAACAACAAGATGGCCGGTAACTGGGAATAAACAAGTTGACAGTTGATAATTGACAGTTGACAATTGATGGCAGATAATCAGATTAACAATAAAAGTTTGTCCATTCGGGTCTGCTCGAATGGACTTTCTTTTTGTATCTATGCTCCAGGACAGGAAGAGCCGTTCGAGTACAAGGAGTGGGACGTGAACCACACCATCTCGCTGGCAGCCAATCTGAAGGCGGCACTGATGAATGAGCCTATGCTGAAACAGCAGTATCAGCGAACCAATGTTCTTATCACCACCCCACACTTCACCACAGTTCCTGTAGCCGCTTTCGATCGGGAGGACATTCATGCTGTGTATCAGTTCACCTTCCCCAAGGACAAGCCCCAGCACGTCAGTTACAATGTGCTGCGCCGTTCTGGCATCGCCATCGTGTTTGGCTTGGAGCGCAGCATCTACCAGTTGTTGCTCGACGATTTCCCAAGGGCACGCTTCTATGCTTCTGCCAGCACGCTGATAGAGTTCTTCAGCGAGAAGAGTCTGTTCGGACCAGGCAAGAAGATGTATGTCTATCAGCATGAAAAGGAGATCACCCTCTATGCGTTTGAACAAGGAAGGATGCTGTTTGTCAACACTTTTGATTGCACCAGCGTGGCAGATATGCAGTACTACATCCTCAATGTGTGGAAAGAGTTGGGATTCGATCAGGTGGATGACGCTCTCTTCGTGGTGGGTGACAAGGAACAGCGTATGGTGGAATTGTCAGAAAAGATCAAGTATTTCCTGCAGAATGTATCGGTCATCGACCGTAGGGAGGACTTCAAAGACCGTCTGACCCAAGGCAACACCCATATCCCCTACGACCTGCAAACCTTGCTGATCTGTGGATTCTAAATTCAACAGCCCTCAACCCTAAACTCTAAACCCGAAATCCTAAACTCTACACCCTAAACCAACCGTCCCATGAGGGTCATCAGAGGAAAATATAAAGGACGACACATTCCTACCCCAACAGGCTTCAAGGCACGTCCCACAACCGACTTTGCCAAAGAAGGACTCTTCAACATCCTGGAGAACGTCTATGTCGATTTCGAGGCGTCACCAACAGCCCTCGACCTCTTTGCTGGCACAGGTTCCATCGGATTGGAACTGGCTTCGCGAGGATGTGCCAAGGTTGTGTCGGTCGAAAAGGACTTCAAGCATTGGCAATTCTTGTCGCGTGTACAGAAGGAGTTGCAGGCAAAGGAATGGTTGCCGCTGAAGGGAGACGTATTTAAATATGTACACACGTGCAAGGAGCGTTACGACATCATCTTCGCCGACCCTCCCTATGCTTTGGAGAATCTTGCCGACATTCCCAATGTGGCTTTACCGCTGTTAGCAGAAGAGGGGCTGTTCATTCTGGAACATGGCAACAATTATGACTTTTCGGCTCATCCTCGTTTCATCGACCATCGAAACTACGGAAGCGTGAATTTCTCCTTCTTCCAATAATCTGTCTTACCATCTATAGATACACAAACATTTATGAAACCATTCAGATATATCTTATTGTTAGGAATATGCTTGATGTGCATACAAGGTCACGCACAGTTTGGCGACCCACGAGAGAAGTTCAGTTTGTCGGCTACAGTTGATGGAGCCACCAACACGGATTTCACCTGGAAATCGGAACAGGGCGAACGATTGGCAGGTGGAAGGATGAAACAAGGCGTGAACGTGAAGGTGAAATCCAGCGTGCAATTGCTGTCGAACAAGGTGTTTTTCTTGTCACTTTCGCCCTTCTACAATTTCAGCAATCGAGAACTGCGTACAGAATGGGGAGCAGACCATCTGGGCTTCACCTTGCCTACGGAACATCACCACTATGGTGGAACGCTGACGATGACCTGCAACCTCCTGGCATTCGGCAAGCCGCTGATGCTGATGGGCATGGGCACAGGAAACTTCTCTCAATTTGGTTATGAGAACGCATCAGGTATGGTGGGCGGCATGTTCATGCTGACCCGCAATCAGCGCACCGTTCTTGGCGTAGGTGCCGTTTATCTCTTAGGCAGCGCCGTGTCGTGGCCTCTCTACCCGATGATTATCTATTCGCACAAGTTTGATGACCGTTGGAGCATCAACTGCATGGAAGCCTACAACTATCTATACTATCAGGCTTCGCCCAAAGTGAAGTATTCGTTAGGGATGGAACTGGAAACCGACAAGTTCTATTTCCGTCCCAAGATGGAGAATTTGCCCAAGAAATGCATGTACAGCCAAGTGTCTGAACGCATAGGTCTTTTTGCCGATGTGCAGGCAACGAAAGAATTGACGCTGAATGTCGGCATGGGCATCGACCTCCCCTTCTATGGACGTCTGCGCGAAAGCGGTCACAATCACAACTACATGACCCTGCGTAACCACGCCAAGCCTTTCGTGAAGATGACTGCGAAATACAGCCTTAAAAAGAAGGCACCCACGAAGTGAAGTCACATCAGCTGATTTCTATCTCCAGCCTCAGCGTACCACCTCCTACCTCTACATTCCATCTTCCATCTCTACATACTATCTCCTACCACCACCACCTCTGGCACTTTGGCGTCCTCCAAAGACATTGAGACGGTAACTGAGGTGCAGCATCGCATAACTGGTGATGGCATTCACCTCACGGTCTGTCCAGCCGTTGGCATTGACAGTGCGTGTGAAGTTGGATTGCTCATGGAGGATGTCGTACCATTGGAACATCACCAGAAGTTTCTTGCCACGCAGGAAACTGTGCGACACCTGTGCGTTCCAAAGCACCTCGTTCGTGTTGAGCGTCTGGTCGCTATAACCTCGTTTGCTGTACATGTGGAAGTCGGTGGACAGGCTGGTGCCCCATGGGAAGGTGATTCTCGTGTTGCCGCCATATTGGAAATTCCAAGTGGAAAGATTGCGTGAAGCCTGCAACTCATTCTCTGTACGGGCATAGGTGACGTTGACGTTCAGCGAGACACTGAGCCACTTGTTGCGGAAACTGAGCGATGTCGATGGTGTGAGGTTATAGGTGTGGGTGACATTGCGCTGGGATGAGGCACTACGGTTCAGATTGACGAAAGACACGTGGTGGTTGTAGTTACCTCGGATGGAGCCGCTGACGTCCCAACGGTTCAAGGTATCGAGCGCCATGTTGAAGGACATACCCCCGTTGGTGCTCCAGTTTCCATTGAAGTTTTCAGGTCGTGAAATGCGGCCACCTGTTTCCTCATTGTAGGTGACGATGTTGCCAACGGTGTTTTTGGTGCTCCTCACCCCTGCGTTGATGCTGAAACTCCCATGCCGATAAGCCTTTGGGATGTTGTTTCCAAGACTGTCAGTCACGTATTTGGGCTTGCGTTGCTGCTGATAGTTGACATCCATGCTGGTGGTGAACGAGGGCTTCAGTCCAGGATTACCCATCGTGATGGAGAGCGGGTTAGTATCATCGTAGATGTTGAGGAGTTGGGTGATGGACGGCTGCTGTGTCTGTCCTCTCAGGGTCACCTGCAGGTTGGATTGCTGGGTGAAACGGTAGCGCAGGTTCAGCGTGGGCGAGTAGTTGGTGACGGTACGGACGGTATCGACAGGACGCCCCAGATATTGCTGGATGTAGTGCGAGCGTTGAGGCTGGGCAGACACACCCACGTTCATGTTGAGTTTGTCGCGCACAAATCTTAACTGTAGATTGATGTTATGTCCATATTCCGTTCGTTCTGAGTATCGGCTCAGACGGGTGGACAGGTATTCCTGATAGGGATTATCGAGGAAGCCGAACAGCTGATTCCACTCGCGATAGGATTGCAGGGCTGCCCTGAATTCATCATCGTCAAGGTCTGGGAAGTCGTACGTCAAGGGATCGTTCTTCTGATGACTATAGCGGAAGTTGTAGTTCACCTGCAGGAAAATGCCTTGTGAACCTGCATTACGCTGGTTGCCTCCACGATTGCCGCCTCCACGATTGCCGCCTCCACGATTGCCGCCAGCATTGCCTCTTCCGTTCCCCATGCGGTTCGGTTGGGCGAGGGTGCTGTCATTGTTCAGTGTGTCGATGGGTTCTGGCTTGGGTTTGAAAATATACAGCGGTTCCGTATAGGTGATGCCTACGTTATAATTGAAGTTGTTGTTGGGCGAGACGGAGTATCGGTTTGTCTGGTAGGTCGAGTCGTTGCCCATCCGATTCTGAGTTTTGTAAAGATGCACCAGCGAGAGGTTGGCATTTCGGTTGCTGTTGTTACGATAGCTGATGTTGCCGTTGATGGCGAGGTTACGACCGCTATTGCTGAAGCGACGGTGGATCTGCACCTGCGAACTGATGTCCTTGCTCTCGCCATAGCTCATCGACTTGTTCTGACGGCCATTCACAATCAGACCCAGCCTGCTCATCACGTCCCTACCCTCATCGCTCAGGGGTTGCTTCGTATGTTCAAACGGGTCAGCATTGAAAGAGGCAGAAGACGAATGGCTGCGGCTGTCATTGGTCGAATAACTGAAGTTGGGACGGAAAGAGAGCGTGGTGACTGAGTCGATAGTCCATTGCAGGTTCATGTTGCCTGTCCAGCTGTTGCTGCGTGAGTAACTTTGGTTCAGGCTATTGGAGAAGGAGCCGCCACGTGTGTTGACAAAGTTCTCCGACCCTGTACGGTTCCAGTTGTCGGTCGTATTTCGCGTCCAAGTCACACGTCCACTCAGTTTGATGTCCTTGTCGTTCTCATAGCTCACGTCCAGGGCAGCCGTCTGCGTATGCCTTTGTCCACTGCCGTTTCCTCGTCCTCGTCCACCTCGTCCTGAGAAGTTGCGGTCGTTCACGTTGTTGGCATTGCCCATGAAGGTGTAGCGCATGGCTCCAAAGGGTTTCATGGCAGTCAATCGGATACCATAGCGATCATCTGTTCCATACCCTATGTCAGGATTGGCCTGCAAACCTCGTCTGGCACTCTTCTTGGTGGTGAACTCCAACACAAAGTCATCTTCACCATCATCGATGCCCGTCATTCGTGAAAGGTCGCTCTTCTCGTCATACGCCTTCACCTTGTCGATGACGTATGAGGGGAGGTTCTTCATCACAGCGCTGTTGTTGCCAGTCATGAAGTCACGACCGTCCAACTTGAATTTCTTCACCTGCTTGCCATTGATGGTGATGCCTCCATTCTCATCGATTTCAGCACCAGGCAACACCTCGACCAGCGCCTCGATGACTGAACCCTCTGGCACTGTGAAGGCATCGGCATTATAAATCAGCGTATCGTCCTTGACGACCATCTTGGGGAGATTGGCTGTCACGACGGTCTCATCCAACTGCACAATATCAGGGAACATGGCAATCGTGCCCAAAGACATGTTCCTGCTTTTCTTCTCAAACGGAACCAGTCGCTGCTGATAGCCGAGGAAGGTCAGTTTCAGCAGATAAGTGCCTGAGTTGATTGAGGAAAACCCAAAATGACCATTTTGGTCTGAATAAACTCCTTTGACGAATGTGGTGTCTTTCCTGTTGCGTCGGGTTGTGATTTCATAAAGTTGCAACGTGGTATTGAGAAGTGGTTCTGCTGTAGCGTTGTCGATGATGCGTCCACTCACCGACTCATTATTGTTCTGCTGAGCCAAGACAGGCAACACCCCAACCACAAGGAGGGCAAGAGTTATACCAATATAGCGTAAAATTGAAGGCTGTTTCATATTGGTATAGACCCACGAACTCCTCAAAAGTAAAGAGGCTTTACTATTAACTATGAATATTTATGGAAAAATATAATGCGGCAAGCCACAGAATCGCAACTTGCCGCATTCAATCATGTTCGTTTTATCCGATGGCCAGTTCTACAATCTTATCGACTGCAGCCTTCAAGCCTTCAGGGTTCTTGCCGCCTGCCGTTGCGAAGTGAGGTTGACCTCCACCACCGCCTTGGATGAGCTTGCCAGCCTCACGCACGTACTGACCAGCGTTCTTTCCCTCTGCCACAAGGTCATCGGAGATAGAGACTGTGAGCGTGGGCTTGCCGGCTGCTTCGCTGCCGATGGCAACCAACAGGTGCTCTGGGAACTGCGCACGAAGTTGGAAGGCGATGTCCTTCACGTGCTGAGCCTCCATCGGAAGCACACCTGCAATGACCTTCACGCCATTCACCTCGCGAGCCTTCTCGATGAGCGTCTGCTTCATCTGTTGTGCCTTCTGTGCCTTGAACTCGTCCACCTGCGCCTGCAGTTCCTTGTTTTCTGAAATCGCCTTCTGAACCGTTGCCATCAGGTCTGGTGCATTGTTGAGCAAGGCCTTCAGGTCGGTCATGAAGTCCTGCATCTTGTCGAGGGTTTCCTCCACAGCCTTACCCGTGATGGCCTCAATACGGCGCACACCAGCGGCAATGCTGCTTTCGCTCACGATGCGCACCATACCCAAGCGGCCTGTGCTCTGTGCGTGACAACCACCACAGAACTCCACTGAGGTGCCAAACTGCACCACGCGCACCTTGTCGCCATATTTCTCACCAAAGAGGGCGATAGCACCCAGTTCCTTGGCTTTCTCTATCGGATAGTCACGATACTCCTTCAGTGGAATGTCCTCACGAATCTTCGCATTGACGAGGTGCTCCACCTCACGCAACTGCTCTGGAGTGACCTTCTCGAAGTGGGAGAAGTCGAAACGCAATCCGTCGGCTGTCACCAACGAACCCTTCTGCTCCACGTGTGTGCCAAGCACCTCACGCAGCGCCTCGTCCAACAAGTGCGTACAAGTGTGGTTGGCCTCGATGGCACGACGGCGTTCCACATCCACACAAGCCATGAATTCAGCCGATGGGTCTTCTGGCAACTTATCCACGATATGGATGGACAGACCGTTCTCCTTCTTCGTGTCGAGCACCTTGATTTCCTCGTTCTCGCTCACCAGCACACCAGAGTCGCCTACCTCACCACCCATTTCTCCATAGAAGGGGGTCTTGTCTAGGATGACCTCATAAGCCGTGCGCTTCTTCTGCTGCACCTCCCTATATTTAATAATGTGAGCAGGATATTCCGTATAGTCATAACCCACAAAGATGGACTCAGACCCCTTTCCCGTTTCCCCTACAGGGGAAAGGCTATTACCTTGCTCATTAGCAGGGATACTACTCCCTCCCTCCAGGGAGGGTGAGGGGGGGGTCTCTATCCAGTCGCCCAACTTCACTTCAGCAGCATTGCGGGCACGATTCTTCTGCTCCTGCATACATACGTCGAAGCCCTTCTCATCGACCGTCAAGCCCTGCTCACGACAGATGAGTTCGGTCAGGTCAAGTGGGAATCCGAAGGTGTCGAAGAGCGTGAATGCCTTGTCGCCAGCAATCTCCGTCTTGCCTGCAGCCTTCGTCTCGTCGATGACACCCTGCAAGAGCTTGATGCCGTTCTCCAACGTGCGGAGGAACGAACTTTCCTCCTCCTGCATCACCTTCATCACCAGTTTCTGCTGAGCGGCAATCTCTGGGAAGGCCTCTCCCATCTCGTCCACGAGCGTTGGCACCAGTTTATAGATGAACGCCTCTTTCTGACCGAGGAAGGTATAACCGTAGCGCACAGCACGGCGCAGGATGCGACGAATCACATAACCAGCCTTCGCATTCGATGGCAACTGACCGTCAGCAATCGCAAAGGCGATGGCACGCAGGTGATCCACCACCACACGCATTGCGATGTCCTTCTTCTCGTCTTCGCCATACTTGCAGCCAGCCAAATCGCCCAATACCTTGATGAGGGGTTGGAATACATCCGTGTCGTAGTTCGAGGTCTTACCCTGCAACGTGCGCACCAGACGCTCAAAGCCCATACCCGTATCTATCACCTTGGCTGGCAGCCCTTCGAGCGAACCGTCAGCCTTACGATTGTACTGCATGAACACCAAGTTCCATATCTCAATCACCTGTGGATGATCTTTGTTCACGAGTTCACGACCAGGCACCTTTGCCTTCTCTTCCTCAGAACGGCTATCCACATGAATCTCTGAGCAAGGTCCACAAGGCCCCGTATCGCCCATCTCCCAGAAGTTGTCGTGCTTGTTGCCGTTGATGATGTGGTCTTTGGGCAGGAACTGCTCCCAGATGCCAGCAGCCTCGTCGTCACGTGAAAGCCCCTCCTCAGGACTTCCCTCGAACACTGTGGCATAGAGATCCTTCGGGTCAATCTTCAGCACATCCACGATATACTCCCAGGCCCACGAAATCGCCTCCTTCTTGAAGTAGTCGCCAAACGACCAGTTGCCCAACATCTCGAACATTGTGTGATGGTAGGTGTCGTGTCCCACCTCCTCCAGGTCGTTGTGCTTTCCGCTCACACGCAGGCACTTCTGCGAGTCCGCTTGACGGCGGCACTTGGGCGTTGCATTGCCCAGAATGATGTCCTTGAACTGGTTCATGCCCGCATTGGTGAACATCAATGTTGGGTCATCCTTCACCACCATCGGAGCCGATGGCACAATCAGGTGTTCCTTGCTCTCAAAAAACTTCTTGAAAGACTCACGTATCTCTTTTGCTGTCATCATA
>CADCQH010000043.1 GCA_902803605.1 uncultured Bacteroidales bacterium
TCAGGACATCATCGCAAGACAGGCTCCTTCCGACAAAAGACTTAAGGACATTCGCAACGTAAAACTCAACAATACAGCGGCTATCTCTGCCGACCTCAATAACCCCGCAGCAAATATCTACACGGACTGGACTGACAACCTCAGAAGTTGTACTGGTGCTGTTCCTGCCAACTATAAGATTGACTTGAGAGGCTTCTGCATGCCTACTCCAAGCCGCAAGATCAACTCTAATTTCGGTCCTCGCTGGGGACGCCAGCATGAAGGTCTGGATGTGAAGGTATATATTGGTGACACCATTCGTGCTGCTTTCGACGGCAAGGTGCGTATCTGCAAGTACAACGGTGGTGGTTATGGCTACTACATCGTGATTCGTCACCCCAATGGTCTTGAAACACTTTATGGTCACTTGAGCAAGCAGATTGTGAAGAAGGATCAGGTGGTACGTGCTGGTGAGCCAATCGGATTGGGTGGCAACACAGGTAAGTCTTCTGGTTCTCACCTCCACTTCGAAACCCGTGTGCTTGGTCAGCCCATCGACCCAGCTTTGCTCTTCGACTTTGAGCATCAGGATATCGTGAGCGACTACTTCGTGCTTCAGAACGGTATTTCAAAGGGTAATGGCGCTCAGAGTGCCAGCACCATCAGCACAGGCAGCGCACAGGGTAATAACAGAACAGCCCGTAAGTAATACGAAAGGAATTTTACATCAGTTATCATATACGCCAGGCAATCCTATGTTGCTTGGCGTCTTTTTTATCTTAATTAGGTCTAAGACCTAAAAAAGGCTTTTTCTTTTTGTATTGTTCTCACTTATTCGTACCGTTGGCTTCGCCGAAAGTACTCTCGTTCGCCAATAAAAAAGAAAAAAGGCTTTTTCTTTTTGTATTGTTCTCACTTATTCGTACCTTTGCACAGCTTTTAAAAGTAACAATGGATACTCAGCAACAATTTAAGCAGGCAATGGCTGGCTGTCGTGACATTTTCAGCAAGAAACTGCACGACTACGGAGCCGCTTGGCGTATCATGAGACCTTCATCGGTGACAGACCAAATCTTCATCAAGGCAAACCGCATCCGCAGCCTCGAAGTGAAGGGCGTGTCGCTGGTGGGTGAAGGGATCTACCCTGAGTTCCAGGCCATCGTGAATTATGGCATTGTGGGACTCATCCAACTGGAATTGGGCTATGCTGAGACGGAGGATATGGATGCGAAGAAGGCGATGGAGTATTATGACAAGTATGCACAGGAAGCCCTCGAACTCATGCTCCGCAAGAATCACGATTATGACGAGGCTTGGCGCTCCATGCGGGTGAGCAGCTACACAGACCTGATTCTCATGAAACTCAATCGTACGAAGCAGATTGAGGGTCACGACGGTCAGACACTCATCTCAGAGGGCATCGATGCCAACTACCTGGATATGATCAACTACTCCGTGTTCGGACTGATAAAACTCGCAGAAGCGCAGGATGGAAGCCAAAACTAAGTCGTTAGTGCTCAACGTGGCTGTGAATGTGTGTCGTCTGCTTTTGGCAGTGACATTCATCTTTAGCGGCTTTGTCAAGGCAAACGACCCATTGGGTACGGTCTATAAACTGGAAGACTACGTACATGCGATGGCGTGGTTCACGCTGCCCGACACCTTCCTGTTAGGATGCGCAGTGTTGCTGGCTTTCTTCGAGTTTATGCTGGGAGTGTCCATTCTCTTTGGTATGAAAAGAAAGACGACGTCCATTGTCACTGTTGTTTTCATGGTGCTGATGACGTTGTTGACCATTTATATCGTCATAGCCAATCCTGTGGAAGACTGTGGGTGTTTTGGCGATGTACTGATATTGAGTAATGGAGCCACGTTGGCCAAGAACATTGTGCTGTTGGGTGCAGCAGTGCTGGTCAATCGTTATTATAGGCTGCAGAAGGACTTTCTGGGCGATGCGATGAAATGGCTTGTCGCCTTTGTGACACTCTGTTTCATCATCGGCTATGCCGTCTATTGCATCATTTGCCTGCCTGTGCTGGACTTCCGTCCTTACAAAGTGGGCACGAACCTGAGGGAGGCAGTGATGTCGGGTCAGCAGAAGTTTGATGTGAAGATCATTTATGAGAAGGACGGACAGACGTTGGAACTGAGTGCAGAGGATGAAGACCCAGACTCCACATGGACGTATGTGGAGACACGTCGGACGGAGATGGCTGCAGAGAATCTCGCCACAGCTGATTTCTATGTGGCTGATGCGGATGGTGAAGACGTGACAGAGGATATCCTGCTGGCTGACGGTAATACGCTTCTGCTCATCATCCCTAACCTGATGAATGCTGATGAAGGCTGTGTGGACAAGGTGAACGAGTTGTATGACTATGTGCAGGAAAAAGGCTGGGGCTTCTATTGTCTGACCTCCTCAGAAGACAAGCAGGCGCAGATGTATTGGGATGATCATACAGGTGCTGAGTACCCCTATTACATAGCCGAGGAGAGGATGTTGAAGACTGTGGTGCGAGGACAACCAGGTTTGGTGCTGCTTCAGGATGGCGTCATCGTGAAGAAATGGGGCAATTACAATCTGCCCAACAATGAGGAATTGAACGAACAACATACAAGTTTAACGCATTAAAAACAAACAAGACTATGGCAAAGAAAATTGTTGCAGGAAACTGGAAGATGAACAAGAATCTTCAGGAAGGTATTGAATTGGCAAAGGGTTTGAACGAGGCTTTGGCTGCA
>CADCQH010000044.1 GCA_902803605.1 uncultured Bacteroidales bacterium
GCGAAGTCGGTGGAGTTGTTGATGACACGGTCGCCATCCTTCTTGCCGAAGTAGCTGGAGCACTTGGGGAAGAGGTAGAAGGCGCCCTGTGGGTTGTTCACTTCGAGACCAGGAATCTCCTTAGCGAGTTTCACGATGAGGTTCTTTCTGCGTTCGAATGCCTGACGCATGTCCTCCACACACTGCTGGTCGCCGGCAAAGGCAGCCTCTGCGGCCTTCTGAGAGACGGAGCAAGGGCCAGAGGTGTACTGACCTTGCAACTTGTTGCATCCCTTCACTATCCACTCGGGGGCAGCAATGAAGCCAATGCGCCAACCCGTCATGGCGTATGCCTTCGACACACCGTTGATGACCACCACGCGGTCCTTGATGTCGTTGAACGAAGCCATCGAAGCGTGCTTGCCTACATAATTGATGTGCTCATAAATCTCATCAGCAATCACAATGACATTCTCATGCTTCAGGAGCACATTCTTGAGACCTTCCAATTCCTCCTTGCTATAGACAGAACCTGTAGGGTTGCTGGGTGAACAGAGGATGAGGGCACGGGTTTTGGGCGTGATGGCTGCCTCCAACTGTGCTGGGGTAATCTTGAAGTCCTGTTCGATGGGAGCGTCGATGAAGACGGGGGTACCTTCTGCCAAGAGCACCATCTGAGGATAAGACACCCAGTAAGGCGCAGGGATGATGACCTCGTCGCCGGCGTTGATGATGGCCATGATGGTGTTGCAGACAGACTGCTTGGCACCATTCGAGCAGAGAATCTGGGATGGCTTATAGTCCAATCCGTTCTCGTTCTTCAGTTTGTTGACGATGGCCTGTTTCAGTTCCGGATAGCCTGGCACAGGGCTGTAACGGCTCCAGTTCTCCTCCACGGCCTTGATGGCAGCAGCCTTGATGTGGTCGGGAGTGTTGAAGTCGGGTTCACCGACACTAAGGTTAATCACGTCCACGCCCTGAGCCTTCAGCTCGGAGCTCTTCTGACTCATCGCAAGGGTGGCAGAAGGGGAAAGTCTGTTAAGACGGTCTGATAAATTTTCCATAAAGACCCCTCCCCCGCCTCCCCTAAATGGGAGGAGTAGAATGTTAGTGGGGGAGATTCTACTTATGTTTGTTTTACGTTTTTATTTCTGTTAATAGAGTAACCGCTCCCTCCCTCGCAGGGAGGATGATGGGAGGGTCTTCTATTTATTTGTTGAAATGCAATGTATGTCCCATGCGTTCCTTCTTGGTGTGAAGGTAACGTTCATTGTAGGGGTTAGGCGTAATCTCGATGGGCACGTTCTCCACGATTTCGAGTCCGTAGCCTTCCAGTCCCACACGTTTCACGGGGTTGTTGGTCAGCAGACGAATCTTGCTGATGCCTATTTCTCTCAGGATTTGCGCGCCCACGCCATAGTCTCTGAGGTCGGGGTCGAAGCCCAGGTGAATGTTGGCATCCACCGTGTCGAGTCCCTGCTCCTGCAGTTTGTAGGCGGCTATCTTGTTCATGAGGCCGATGCCGCGTCCCTCCTGAATGAGATAGACCACAGCACCCTTTCCCTCCTTCTCGATGAGTTGCATCGACCGATGGAGCTGTTCTCCGCAGTCGCAACGCTGACTGGCGAAGATGTCGCCTGTGGCACAACTGGAGTGCATTCTCACCAAGACGGGTTCATCGGGTTTCCATTCACCCTTGATGAGCGCCACATGTTCCAGTCCGTTGCTTTTCTGACGGAAGGGGATGATGCGGAAGTGGCCATAGGCGGTGGGCATATCAGCCTCCACCCCCTTCTCCACCAGGCTTTCGCGCTGGAGGCGGTAGGCGATGAGGTCCTTGATCTGGATGAGTTTCATGTCAAACTCCTTAGCCTTCTCGATGAGTTGGGGCAGACGTGCCATCGTGCCGTCGGGATTGAGTATCTCGATGAGGGCGGCAACTGGCTTCAGCCCTGCCAGACGTGCCAGGTCGATGGCTGCCTCCGTATGTCCCGAACGGCGCAGCACGCCATTGTCCTGGGCATAGAGCGGATTGATGTGGCCCGGACGGCCGAAGTCGCCAGGTTTCGCTTCCGGACTTGCCAGCCACTGAATGGTGGCGGCGCGGTCGTGGGCGCTCACACCCGTCGTGCAGCCCTCAAGCTTGTCGATGGTCACCGTGAAGGGCGTGCCCAGCATCGACGTGTTCTCCTCCACCTGATGAGGCAGTTCCAACTCTTTGGCGCGGGAGAGGGTGATGGGTGCGCAGAGCACGCCGCGTCCCTCGCGCAGCATGAAGTTCACCTTCTCGGGGGTGATCATCTCGGCTGGCGTGATGAAGTCACCCTCGTTCTCACGGTCTTCATCATCCACCACAATCACGAACTTGCCTTGTCGGAAGTCCTCAATGGCCTCTTCTATCTTACTGAACTGTATCATATTTCTCTATTTCTTGTTTGATTTGCTCTGAATACTTGATGATGGCCCGCAGGTCTTTCCTCCTCCGACGGTAGAAACGGAAGTCGCGTGTCTCCATCACGGGATAGCCGTTCAGCAACCTGAGGATATGGCGGTCCTTGCTGTTCGACAACACATCCACGACATACTCCATCGTCAGCATCACACCTTCTGCCTGCATATCCTCACGCTGCGAGAAGAAGTAGCGCGCGATGTATGCCATGTAGCCGAAGAAGGTCGAGCGTGGCAGCGCACCCAGATACTCGCGGCTGGTCGTGATCAGCTGGGTCAGGGTCTTATACATGTCCGCATAGTCGGGATCGTGGATGATGACCTCCTTCCGGGTGATGTTGCGCTTCGGACGGATGCCCAGGAGCTTCTTCCACATGCCGACATACAGATCCATGTTGAACACCGCCGAGTCGTTGTTCGACTTCACCGTGAAGAAGATGCCCAGGGGCGCCATCACCAGCGTGCTGAGCCACATGCCTAGCCACACCGGCATTCCTCCCTCGCGGCTCACCTTCATGGCGCCCGTATCAATCATGTAGTAGGCAATGAAGATGATCACCGCCACCACCACCGGAAAGCCCAGACCTCCCTTGCGGATGATGGCACCAAGAGGGGCTCCCACAAAGAAGAATATCAGGCACGCCAGCGACATCGTAATCTTCTGCCAGAACTGAATCTCATGCAGACGTATCTGCTTGTCGCCAAACTCCATCGTTTCAGCCTTGCTGTTGGCATCCATCTCCTGAAAACCCGCCTTCTGCAACGCATCCATCACGATACGCTGCTTCCCCTGCGAGCTGACCTGCGCATACAGCGAATCGGCATTCACCGCCGACCTGGGCACCGTGGTTGCCATCTTCGCCTTGTTCGCCAGATACCTCTCCTCCTCCTCCACCAATGGCCTCTTGATGCTGTCCGACATCCCCGCCACCGTCAGCGAGTCATAGTCCGAGATGCGGGTCTTGTGGGGGATGTTCAGGGCATAGCGCTGCATGCTGACCGAGAAGGTCTGGCTCAGGCTGTCATAGTAGTTCTCCATCGAGTCGATGTCATGCGTCAGCTGCCGCATCGTCTTCGTGCGGGCGCTACCAGCCACATCCTCCTGGTCCGCCAGGTTGAAGTTCGTGTCGAAGTCGATGATGAAATGCTTCTCCACGAACGTCTCCCTCCTGTAGGGCACGTTCCGCGTCTGCAAGGCATTGCTGGCGAGGTTCTCAAACTGCTCCCCCTGATACATGTGCAGCAACAGGTGCATCTTGTCACTCGTCGTCTCCAGCCGGGCAGAGTCAGCCAGAATGATGTGCGCACGGGTCATGCCGTCCTGCATGTTGTAGATGATGACATCATACAGCATACCCGTGTCCTCGTTCTTGTGCCTCACATACAGGTTGATGTTCTCGATGCCGTCATAGAACACCCCCTCGGGGATGTCCAGCTCGGGCGACTTCATCTTCAGCGACTGAATCATCTGCAACAGCTTCTGCTGAGCCTCCGGCACAATCTTGTTCTGGAAGTGGAACGACCCTAACGACAGCAACGATACCAGAATGATGAGCGGCCGCAGCGTGCGGATGAGCGAGATGCCCGCCGCCTTGATGGACAGCAGTTCGAGCCGTTCGCCCAGATTGCCGAACGAGATGAGCGAAGCCAGCAGGATGGCAAGCGGCAACGCCAGCGGCACCAATGTCTCGGCTGCATAGAAGAAGAACTCCACATACACGTCAAACCCCAGTCCCTTGCCGATGAGGTCGTTGATGTACTTCCACAGGAACTGCATCATGACGACAAAAAGGCTGATGCAGAATGTACCAGCAAACAGTGTGAGGAAATTCTTCAGAATGAAAAGGTCGAGTCGCTTGATGAGTCTCATTTACTCTCATTTACGCGTACGCTTGTGTGTACGTACACCTTAAATCCGCTGCAAAGGTACGCATACTTTTCATAACGACCAAATTATCAGCCGACAATAAAAGGAAATCTCGGATTTTCCTTTGTATTGTGCTCGCTTAATCGTATCGTTGGCTTCGCCGAAGGTACTCACGCTCGACAATAAAAGTAAAAACCTCCGGTTTTCCTTTGTATTGTGCTCGCTTAATCGTATCGTTGGCTTCGCCCAAGGTACTCACGCTCGACAATAAAAGTAAAAACCTAGGTTTTTCCTTTGTATTGTGCTCGCTTAATCGTACCTTTGCACAAAATTTCATGAACTTATGATTACAGCAGAACAACTGAAGGACATTAAGGACAGGACGGAGGCATTGCATCGTTACCTGCGGATTGATGAGAAGCTGATAGAGGTGGAGGAGGAGGAACTCCGTACTCAGGCACCCGGATTCTGGGATGACCAGAAGGCTGCCGAGGCGCAGATGAAGAAGGTGAAAACCCTGAAGAAGTGGATTGACGGCTACAACGAGGTGAAGGCGGCAACGGACGACACGGAGGTGGCGTTCGACTTCTATAAGGAGGAGATGACGACCGAAGAGGAGGTGGATGACTATTACGCCAAAGCATTGGTGCTCATCGAAGACCTGGAGATGAAGAACATGCTGCAGGGCGAGGCGGACTCGATGGATGCCGTGCTGAAAATCAATGCCGGTGCGGGTGGCACTGAGGCGCAGGACTGGGCGCAGATGCTCATGAGAATGTATCAGCGCTATGCCGAGCAGCATGGATATAAGGTGACCATCAGCAACTATCAGGACGGCGAGGATGCCGGCATCAAGACGGTGACGATGGAGATTCAGGGCGACATGGCGTATGGATACCTGAAGGGTGAGAGCGGCGTGCACCGCTTGGTGCGTGTGAGCCCCTACAATGCCCAGGGAAAACGCATGACCTCCTTCGCCAGCGTGTTCGTCACCCCCCTGGTGGACGACACCATCAACGTGGAGATTGAGCAGGCGAGAATCTCTTGGGACACCTTCCGTTCGAGCGGCGCCGGTGGACAGAACGTGAACAAGGTGGAGTCGGGCGTCAGACTGAGATATCAGTACAAAGACCCCTACACGGGCGAGGAGGAGGAAATCCTCATCGAGAACACGGAAACCCGCGACCAGCCGAAGAATAAGGAGAACGCGCTGCGACTGCTCCGCTCCATGCTCTACGACAAGGAACTGCAGCACCGCATGGCAGAGCAGGCGAAGGTGGAGGCGGGCAAGAAGAAGATTGAGTGGGGCAGCCAAATCCGCTCGTACGTGTTCGATGACCGCCGTGTGAAGGATCACCGCACAAACTATCAGACCAGTGATGTGGGGGGCGTGATGGATGGCAAACTGGACGACTTCATCAAGGCCTACCTCATGGAATTTGCAACGGAAGGGTAAAGGAATGGCACATCAGGAAATAGAACGAAAATTCCTCGTGAAGGGCGAGTGGAAAGCCTTTGCCGACAGCAAGACTCATATCGAGCAAGGGTATTTCGCCACGGAGCCCGGCAAGACGGTGAGGGTGCGCATCCGCGACGACAAGGGTTATCTGACCATCAAGGGACCATCGCGGAAAGACGGGTTCGCAAGGTATGAATTCGAGACGGAAATCCCATTGGAGGATGCCCACGAGATGATGAAGCTGTGTATGCCAGGACGGGTGAACAAAGACCGCTACCTCATCAAGAATGGCAAGCACACCATAGAGGTGGATGAGTTCTTCGGCGACAACGAGGGGCTGGTGGTGGCAGAGATAGAACTGGAGAGCGAGGACGAGCCCTACGAGAAGCCGGACTTCCTGGGCAAGGAGGTGACGGGCGACTTCCACTATTACAACAAATACATGCTGCGACGTCCCTACAAACTGTGGAAAGACGAGGTGGCGTTTGAACAGTCGGAAGACTCGACTGAACGCTTATGATACTGAAAGAATATATCTGGACAGTGCTTGTGACTGCGGGCATCGTGGTGCTGAGCACGATACCCATCCCCGAAAACCCTCCCCTGGGCGATGTACCGCTCATGGACAAGTGGGTGCACATGGTGATGTATGCAGGAGTGGTGTTCGTCATGTGGATAGACCATGTGGTGAGGAATCGGCGGACATTCTCTTGGGCAGCCCGCATCGTCATGCTGCTCTACGCCATCGCCCTGGGCGGTGCGATGGAACTGGTGCAGGCCTATCTGACCACTTGCCGTTCGGGCGACTGGATTGACTGGGAAGCAGATGCGGTGGGAGCGTTGGCAGGCAAATTGCTCTGCGCACTCTTGAACATGAAATTCAAGGCCAAACAACATCATAAGGCAGAACAGATATCATCATACAATAAGGAATAATAAGGCAAAATAAGGCATAATAAGGTATGGAAAGAGAAAACTTCGGATCAAAATTAGGCGCCGTCCTGGCTGCTGCGGGTTCGGCGGTGGGTCTGGGCAACGTATGGCGTTTCCCTATCGAGACAGGGCAAAATGGTGGTGCTGCATTCATCATCATCTACATCCTCTGCATCCTCTTGTTGGGTTTGCCCATCATGATCAGCGAATTCCTCATCGGTCGCCACACACATGCCAACACAGCCGGCGCCTTCCGCATCATCTCCAATGGTTCGCCCTGGAAATGGGTGGGACGCATGGGAGTCTTCTCGGGTTGGTTTATCCTCTGCTACTATGTGGTGGTGGGTGCCTGGACCATGCACTACACCTTCCTCTCTGCCACCAATGCCTTCGACGATGTACCTGCCCAGCAATACGAGGACATCTTCAACAACTTCGTGGCGAATCCCTGGCTACCGACGCTGTGGCTCTTCCTCTTCATCGGAGTGATTCATTTTGTCATCACACAGGGAGTGCGGTCAGGCATCGAGAAATCAGCCAAACTGATGATGCCCACCCTCTTTATCATCACCATCTTCCTGGCCATCTGCTCAGTCAGTCTTCCTGGTGCTTCGAGAGGTATCGAATTCCTGCTCAAACCCGACTGGAGCAAAGTCACCAGCACAACTGTCCTCGACGCCATGGGACAGGCGTTCTACTCCCTCAGCCTCGCTATGGGATGCCTCTGCACCTATGCCAGTTATTTTGACAAGAAGACCCCTTTGGCCAAGTCTGCCGTGAATGTAGCCACCATTGACACCCTCATTGCCATCATGGCGGGCTTCATCATCTTCCCCTCCGTATTCAACATCGGCATGAATCCCAACGATGTGGGTGTGGGCGCAGGTCTTACGTTTGTCTCCTTGCCCAACGTGTTCCAACAGGCACTGGGCGATGGAAGCATCTTGGCAGTCATATTCTCCACCCTATTCTATTTCCTGCTGTTCGTGGCAGCCTTGACCAGTGCCATTTCTCTGCATGAGGTGGCTACAGCCTATGTGACTGAGGAATTCAAGATGTCGCGCAAAAAAGGTGCGACCCTCGTCACAGTCACCATTCTTGTCTTGGGCACTTTATGCTCCCTTTCCTTCGGACCTCTAAGCAATGTCAAGCTGTTCGACCGCAACATTTTCTCCCTCTTCGACGACTTCTCCGGTCGCTTCCTTCTGCCCCTGGGCGGTATGCTCATCAGCATCTTTGCCGGTTGGATACTTGACCGCAAACTCTATCATGATGAAATCAGCAATAACGGCGACCTAAAAGCTCCTTATTTCAAACTTCTGGTCGCCTCCCTGCGCTATATTGCTCCTTTCGCGATCGGTCTTGTATTCCTCGACCAATTAGGAATGTTTGATTTCATAAAGAAATGAGGGATTGAAGAGTTGAAGAAATGAAGAAATGAAAGAATGAAAAGTGAAAGATTGAAGGATTGAAATAATAAAGAAATGAGGAGCAATTTGCCCCTCATTTCTTTTTTCACTTCATCTTTATTTTCATTTCTTCCAGATTTTTCTTACCTTACCATCTGGTGTCCGAATGATGTTCACACCCGACTGCATACTTTCCAGCTTCACACCAGAGGTGTTATAGATGCCAATGGGCTGTGATTCGTTGGAGAAATCCTCCACCAGTTCGACGGCGGTTGTTTCGTCAGGAAGGAGACGGCACTCAGCCAACAAGAATTCATCCAAGCCTGAACCTCCTGTCGTGTTGCTGAAACGGATGACGTAATCGCCTTGAGTCTCGATGTTGAAAAGCAGTTCGCGCCTTCTGGCAATCGCAATGTTTCCAGTAGAATTTCCATCGACATTGGGAGATGCCGTATAGCTCGTGAGTGCGTTTGTAGTCGCGGACGTGGAATAAGCAATGACCTCATTCGTGCTCTTATCCAAAATCTCCACCTTATACTTAGGAGATCCCTTCCATGCGGCCATAGCAAAAGTCAGTTTGTAATTGCCAGGTTTCAGATTGAGCGGGTAAGCACTCTGACGTCCATATTCCGCCATCTGCTTACGCCAATAGAGAGCCGCCTTCTGATAGCCAGAGAATCCCTTCATGGTGCGCGTCCCACTGCCATAAGAGTTGGGGTATTCGTGCACGCCATCCTCCTGCACACAACGCCATCCTGGAGGCATGGATCCGTTGGCCACATCCATGAAGTCAAGGTTATAAAGCGCAGCGGCATCCTTGAAGACAGGCACGAGCGTCACATTGTCATCAGGCATCGTGAAAGTAAAGGTGTCGCCATCTGTGTTGTCCACAGCAATGGTCTTTGCCATCGTGTAATAGACGGAGTTGACCACTCGTAATTGGGTCAACTTATAACCCTCATTAGGAGTGACTTTCAGGGTGACGGTTTCGCCCTCTGCCAACTCGTTCTCCACTGCCTCCACCTTACCGTTGTCGGCAGGACGAACTGTGACGAGGTATTTAGCAGGCTCAGCATCGACAGGAGAGTAGATGATCTGGTCGATAATCATATTGATTCCGCCAGTATTGGTTAGGACAAGGGTATTGGTGCCAGCATTCAAAGTAGCGGTCACCTTCCCTTTGTGCCAATCATTTTTGCTCACTTTCTCGATGGGGAGATTCTTGTTGACACCATTGACGGAAAGGCGGATGTAGCCTGATTTGCTGGAATTGCAGTAGCGCACATAGATGTCGTATTCTCCACCCTTTTTCAACTTAAGTTGATGGCGCAGAGCCGCAGTAGTATTAGTGCCCAATGTGATGAAGCCCATGCCAGCAAATTCATTCATGTCCTGTGCCCACCATCCTGAGTGGGTCAGGGAAATGCCACCGACGTTCTTGCGATCCATGTTTTCTGCCTCAATGATGATTGGACCTGCGAAATCTTCTGGTTGCTTGGGCTCGGGCAGATGAGCCGATGGAAGCACATCCGTGCTGCGCTCAGTGGCTGCACCTTGACAGTTGATGGTGAGGTCAAGCGGTCCACAGTGCTGCACCTTGACCGAGTAGGTCTGAGCCTCGGCATCGTATTTAGGTGTCACATACACATTATAGGTGCCTCCAGACTTGTTCGACGGGTGCTTCTTCAACGTGTATGTTGGTGTCTGTGTGACGCCTTTCACAAGAATCACATCAGTCTGCAGGGTGGTGGTGTCGTTGCGATAATTGTTCAGGTAGAAATCGATGTGGTCGGCATACTCACGGATATGTCCGCTGCTCAACTTGCCCCAAGTCAGTTCAAGGCTCTCGCAGGTGTTGTACTGCAAAGGGATGGAGGCCGATGCCGTCTTATTCTTATTCATATAGGTGTAGGGCGTGTAGGTGACCAGCTGATTCTTGTAGCGGTTCACGTAAAGGTCGCCCGTGCTCACCTCTGGGTATAAGTCATTGAAGTCTTTGACCTTGGCGGAGACAGAAGACCATTTTGAACTCTTGTAAACCTTCTTCTGGATGCTCTTGGCCAAATCGTCGTAGAGGTTGATGACAATTGGAATGGCACCATAGCGTCCTGTTTTCTTAAAATAGCAGTAATTGTCCATCCACTGACCATTGCCTCTGTTGAAGGGGTCGGTCTGCTTGTAGAGTCCGTCATACAGGTCACCCCAAGCAGCGTACTTCTCCTCGTCGTTGCCACTGGTCTGACTGTTAATAACTACAATCTTAGTCTTCTTGACCACCTCTTCACGAGTGGGGATATACATGGTTCCGTCAATGATTTTGCGGAACATATCCGTCCAAATGCCTTGGAAGTTAGGGAAGATGTCCCAATTGCGACGGGTGTAGCCTTGATCATTCGAATCGCTTATTCCCCTAAAGCATTCTCCATTCCATATCAGCTCGGGACCGTCCCACACGGAACCGCCATTCACACAGACCTGTTCCATCACCGTTCCGATACCTGCTGCGCCAGGATATTTCTTCCCATGATTCTCGCCCAAAAGACTTGACAAGGCTCCGTTCCATCCGCAGTTGTCATAGCGGACACCATAGTTCTTTGCCAAACCCGAAATGAAAGGACCGAACGTCACACTCTCATTGTTATAGAAGCATGAGGAAGTCGTGTATTTGTAGAGCCACAGGATAGCCTCTGGATACTGTTGGCAAGCATTTCGCAGAGCTGCGTTCCGCTTCATCATACCGATGGGGTTTAACGCATGTGACCAGATGTTGCCACAGAAAGAGATGGTCAACACACCACCATACTTATGATGCATCGGCACCAGCTTGGCAAACAGGGCGATACGTGAAGCCTGTGTGCTCGAACTCATGTCGCCAGCTTCGTCAAAGCCCCAGAACTGCTCGGCATAGTTCCAACCCAAGAAGTTCGGGTATGCCTTGAAGAAATACTCAAACGTCTCCAGGTCATCATCCTGGATGTGCGTGTGACCGCCCGACGCTGGTTGGCAAGTGAACCACATGCCGTTGGCCTGACACACCGACGCCCACGACTTATATGTGCGCACAGCACAACGGGGCATCCTGTACATCTGGGAACCAGGACCTTCGGAGTGGTCTTTCTCGTTCTTCCATGCATCAAACTGGCACGACAACGACAAATTCATGCACACATACGGCTTGAGGTCGTCAGGAATCAAGTCGATGATCTTCTGCGGGTCAGCACTGTTCCACACGTCAATGTGAACCATCCACATTGGATGTTGGGAGTCGATGGGTCGGCGAGCCTGCGCCATCACCGTCAGCGATGCCATCATACATGCCATCGCCATCACTAATTTGGTAAAGATTGATTTCATATACGCTCGTTTTTGATTGATATACTCTTTTGCGATGCAAAGGTACACCGAAATCCTCATCTCCACTTTTTCCCACGTTTCCAATCTTTGCTTCCCTGTTACATCCCCACCCCTTTGAGCATCGGAAAACCAACATCCCAAGAGCACAAAAGAACCCGTGCAACCATCGCTGCACGGGTCCCTATCGTTATCTTTGTCATTAGTTGTCTGACAGTCAGAACTCGTCAGAGTCATAGAGTTCATCGCCCTCGAAAAGGTTCAGACTTCTCGAACGGGACACATCGGCATCACCCTTCTGGGGGTCTATCGCCAGCCCCACGTTGGTGTGCAGGGGGGAGGACATTTGCATGACGGGAGACAGTTCCATGCCATGCACTTCCATCACGGGCGTCTGATAGGTTTTCTTTTGATATGTTATCTTTTTCATATTCTATTTGATCATCACTTTTGTACCGTTGCAGATATACACACCCTTCTCCGTTGGCATTTTCTCCAACTTCACGCCACTCAGCGTCCACCACTCCAAGGACTGAGAGTTGAGGGTTGAGGGGGTCGAGTCAGTTACTTCCTCAATCCCAGTCGTTTCCTCCTCATCAAGGTTCATCACGATGCGACGAACCCCAGCCGCAGGTGAGTCGTTCAGTCTGAAGCAAGCCCGTAACGAACGGTGCGTGCCGGCCTTGTCTGTACGCTGCATGTAGAGCGTGTTGCCGACACCAAGGAACAGAAGATGGGGATCGCCGGCTTCCACGTGCATAGGCGAATAAGTGCCCAGGAAACTCACATTGCCGTCTTCGCTTGTCACCGTCATGCGTCCCTGTGCCTCCAAGCCGTAGTCGATGGTCACGTCTTCTATCACGGGACTCGTCACATCGCGGGTGGCAAGGTCGGCATCCTCATAACCGTCAGCCTTCTCCCACTTGATGAGACAGGGCACACCTGCCGTGATGACGGACGCCTCCTTGAAATAGAGGTAGAGCGTGCCTGTCCCAATGTCGTAACCCGTCTTCTCATTCGTCTTGTAGAAACCCTCCGTGTCCAATTCCCTGATGATGGCTCCATAGAACGGGTGATTGGGGTCTGCCAACTGCTCAGCCGTCACGTCGAAAGGCAGGCAAAGGGTATTCCACTCCCCATCCTTATAGAGAGTGCGTCCCTGAAGGAGGACATTAGCCGTTTCCCTCTGATGCTCCTCTATGGTCTGGAGGTTGTCGCCCTCATTGAGCAAGATGACCGTCTTGTCGGCATCGGTGATGTCTATCTCATACGGATTCTTGGGCGAACCCACGATGCCGTTCAGCTTGAAGGACAGGTCATCAGGAACCACCTCATAGAGGCACCCCTTTGTCAGCACCTTGAAGCGCAGTTCCTCACCCGTCCTGTTTCCGCAGACCGTCAGATAGACCACCCCTGGCTTCTGGGCATTCGTCGGCTGACCTTTCCCGCGCATCTCGTCGCCCGAATACACAGCCACCGTCACATCCTCCACCACCTGCCCGTTCTGGACGGTCTTCACCGACATGGACATGTTCCCGTAGTAATCACGCGGATTCACCTCCGGAAAGTCATCCGTCACCTGTGCCATCAGGCTGGCACTCCCCACCACGGAGAGTGCCAGCACAGACAGCATTCTTAAAATAACACGTCGGTTCATTTCACCACCTGCTTACGACCATTCACGATATACACACCCTTGTTCAGACGAGCGTTTTCAGAGGTGACCTTACGACCTTGCAAGTCGTAAATCTCCACACGCTCATCGTCCGACTCTACAATCTCAATCCCCGTCGCACCGCTCAGGTCAATCACGAACGGATGCTTGGGCGAACCGTAAACACCATCAACTTCGTAAGCGACAGACTCGGCAGCCTCAGCCTCCTTGTCGTCCACAGCCACCTTGAACGTCAGCACGGCGGCATCATCACCCGGGATGGTCAGATAAGCCACACCCTTCTCGTTGGTCATGGCTGCTGCACGGCATTCACCGTCAGCAAACACACCCAGTTCTGCATTCGTGACAGGCTTGCCCGCTGCTACAATCTTGGCGGCCATGATGGCGTTGCCTGCATAGTTGCGGAAGTCCACCGGCGTGAACGAACCATGGTCAGCGGTCACAAGGTCACCTTCCTCCACCGACAGGCTGCGCGCACCAGCCACACTGGCTTTAGGATAACCAAACGTGCGCGGCGTGTTCACATTCACCATATAGCCCTTGCCCGGCTCCATCACCTCGATGGAACCTGCCCATTCCGTATCGTCAAAATAAGCCACGCCGCTCTGCGCCTTCAGGATGTCGCCATTCACCGGCTGCATACCTGCCATCGCGTCGCCCACCGATGCCGTCTGACGGCCATAATAGCCAACCCAGTTCCAGCCCTGATAAACGGAAATCGGGCAATCATCAGGACTCACACGCTTGCCGACGATGCGCAGGGTGCGGTCGTTCAGCATCCTCACGGCATACATCTGCTCATTCCTCAGGTCAGCCGTCAAACTGCCGTCCCATTCGCCATCCTCACACATCAGCCAACCGTCATACTGACTCTTCACGATGTCCACATCCTCCGCAATATTCTCGAAGAGGGTTTTCACATCCATCTTATCCTTCGTCACATTCAGCGACAGCCAGTTCCAGCCCGCCTTCAGTTCCGTCGATTGCTCCACCTCGTCGAGCACGTCGAACACCACCGGCGCATCATACTTGCCGATGAGTGCCAGCGACTCAAACTTGACAGGCTGGTCGGGCTCCACGGCAGGATAGACCGTACCCGTCGATGCGTCGTATGCACGGAACGTCACCTCCTTCTTTTCATCCCCCTCTCCATTGTCGTAGATGTCC
>CADCQH010000045.1 GCA_902803605.1 uncultured Bacteroidales bacterium
GGATGCCAGTCACATCGTAACCATCTTCTATTATGTGCTGGCCTTCATTTCTTTCTTAGGTGGCATTTTCTTCATCTGGTGGAGCTATATTCGCTACAAAAAAGCACAAATTACCACTTCTTTTAATAAATAATGTGAAAATTATGCGGTTCAAAGATAATAAAGCCATATATTTGCAAATCGCAGACCTCATCTGCGACGACATTCTGCAACAAAAGCTGTTGGAAGACGAGCGCATCCCCAGCGTGAGGGAGTACGCAGCCACAGTGGAGGTGAACGCCAACACCTGCGCCCGAGCCTACGACCTGCTGCAGAACCAGGACATCATCTACACGAAACGTGGCCTCGGCTACTTCGTGTCGGCTGGAGCGAAAAGCGCCATCCTGAAGATGAAGCGCAAGGAGTTCATGAACGAGACGTTGCCCGATGTGGCACGCCAAATGGTGAGCCTCGACATCAGCATGGAAGAACTGACAGAGGGCATCATCAAGTACCAAACCAGCCCACACACTGGGCACATTTCAAATCCAAATCTCTAACACAACCTATGAGACTCTATCACATTCTGATGACCGTATGCTTCGGATGGGCAGCATTCGCCCTCACCTCCTGCAATTTCACGCAAGAGGAGAAGCAAATAATGATCAAGTCGAAAAACGGCAAGGATTACTTCCGTGACAGCGAGAAATGGGGAAAGGTCGTGAGCCAAACCCTCGAACTCGACGATTTTGCCCACATCGTCATGGACGGCAACGCAGACATCGACTTGCGTCAAGGTGAAGAGTTCTGCGTCAAGGTGACAGGCAACGAAAAGGCCATCGAAGCCAACGAAATCAAGGTGGAAAAAGCGCAGAAGGATGATGGCAACACCCTTCACGTCATCGCCAAGAACGCAACCCGTACCTTGCCCAGCATCAAACTCAGCATCACAGTCCCCAACCTGCGCAGCGTGAAGGTGAACGGAGATGGAGACCTTGAAATCAAGGGAGACGACTTCTACACGGACGACCTCGACATCGAAATCAATGGCGACGGCGACTTTGAGGCACCCGATGTGATTTGTGCTGCCCTCCATATCATCATCAATGGCGACGGCGATGTGAGTGCCAACAAATTCATCTGTGACGATGCCTGCATCCAGATGAACGGAAACGGTGACATCACCACCGACATCAAGGCCGACGACATTGACCTGCAAATGAGCGGAGAGGGTGAAGCCAATCTGGATGTCAAGTGTGGCGACCTCAAGGTCAGCGCCGGTGGCAATGGCGAAGTGAAGCTGAAGGGCAAATGCAAGAACCTGACCAAACAGAGTTTTGGCAAATCCAGCCTTGACTCACGCAGGCTTCAGGTGAGTGGAAACATCAAGATTCAATAAAAATGAAACAAAACATGAAGAAGAAAACAAGCGCCAAGCTGCTGGCATTGATAGCAATAGCAACAGTGGCATTCACATCGTGCGACAACCCATCAACCATTGCATGGAGTTACTATTATTGTGCAAAAGATGCTCTGGACAATGGCGACCCTCAAAAGGCGAAGGAATATCTTGAGGCCGTCAACAAGGATGTGGACAGTCTTCTCACCTTCAAGGCCGACTCCCTGATGAAGGTCATCGAGAAAACGCTCTCACAAAAAGGCCAAAAGAGCATTTACAAAGTGTGGATGAACGAAGACGGCACCATGCTCTTCGACCTGCGTGACTCGACCCACTACGTCGAAGCGACCAAGTTTGACGAGGACTACTGCAAGGAGAATCCAGACTACAAGCCAGGCGTGTTCTACATCACGACAGAGGCTGGCGGCTTCATCGTGAGCCACAACTTCGAGAGTGAGGGCGACACCATTGGAGGGGTGGAATACCTCATCGAACAGGGACCATACGCAGGCACACACGCCCTGCGCTTCACTTTTGCAGACATGACGCCAACCAGTGCGACCTTCACCTTCGAGGGCGAGTATGACTGGAAATACAATGTGGTGGACGAGCCTGTAGAACTGCTCCCCGACCCGCATCCCTACGTATATGAAGAATAATCAAAACCAGACAACATGAAACAGCTTTTCTTGACAATGACGCTGGCATTGGCTGCACTGTCCATGCAGGCGCAGGGACCTAATCCCAACTCAGCAAAAAATCTTCCACTCGTAAAGCCTACGAACGTATGGCTGATGCCTTCTGACGCAGAACTGGCAGAATGGAAATCGCTCAATGAGCAGGCAAGCCAGGAGGATGCCGACCTGCCCGAAAACATTTGGGCACGCTATGAGGAACTGGGGGAGAATCCTGTCCTCGAGGACCTCTACTCAGGCAAGTGCAGTTGGTACTGCGGAGGCGAGGTGCAGCGTGTGACGGCCTCGAGCCACCTGAAGGCACAGGGACGCTTCAACTACCTGCCCAAGAACGCACACGACTTCGACCACGAAACCGTCTGGGCTGAAGGTGCTGAAGGACAGGGCATCGGCGAATGGCTCGAATACGAATTCGCAGGGGCTTGTCCACGAGTGACAGGGGTCAAGATTCTCCCTGGCCACGTGAAGACCAAGGCTGCTTGGGAAGCCAATTCCCGTCCCAAGTACATCAAGGTGTCCTATCTGGGCAAGCCTGTCTGCATCCTCGACCTTCAGGACGCACGTGGTATGCAGTACTTCGACCTCGAGAAGTTTGGTCCCTTCGGCTACCACAACGCAGACAAGCCCTCATGGCGCCTGCGCTTCGAAATCGTTGACGTGTATCCTGGCACGAAATATCAGGACACGATCATCTCAGAACTGGAGTTTGAAGGCATCGACGTACACTAAGCACCCACTCGACACCCAGCACCTTGGGTTCGACATAGGCAAGTCATAAATGAAAAAGACGGGCATCATTTGAGATGTCCGCCTTTTTTTGGATAGCTGCCTTTCATCGTTCATTTCTTCCAGAATCGGCTTGTGATGTCCTCCCAGGAGTCGTCGTGGGTGTTCTTGTAGAGCCGCTGGTTGGTCGTTGGACTGTTGAGAGGGCCGAGGTGCTGGAGGTAAGGACCTACCTTGATGTAATCAAAATCGTCTTTGTTCACCTCAGAGGGCACTCGCATCTTGCCACTATACCACGCCACCTTCAACTTTGGGTACTCCTCATGGATATACTGCGCCAGCCGATTGATGCGTCGAGGCTCAGCATCTCCACCCATGAAGGCAATACAGGTGATGTCCTTGCCATTCTTCTCGACAAACTCATCGATGGCATCCGTGGTGAGGGGCATACCGATGTCCTCCCACAGATATTCAGAATGACAACCTGGACAGCGGCAGGGGCAGTTGGAGATGTTGATGGCGAGGGTCACCTCGTCAGGAATCTCCTGAAAAACGATGCCTGTATTGACGTATTTGAGCATAGGAATCCCTCCCTTAAGCACTTGCATGGGCATAGAACCTTCTGGCTGCCTCTTCCTGACGTGGTTGTGAGAAGTTGCTGATACGCTTCAGGTAACCGATGATGCGGGTCATGTAGTCGATGTTCTTCGAACCACACTTAGGACACTCATGCAGATAGCGCTTGTCGATGTGACCACAGTCGTTGCAGACGGTGTTAGGAATGTTGAACGTAAAGTAGTTGCAACCTTCCTGAGCTGCTACCTTTAGCAACTGTGCGTACTGCTGCTTGGAGAGGTGCTCTTCGAGGTTCATGTGCAATGCTGAACCACCTGTGAGATGCTCGATGTATGGTGCGCCATGCAACTTGAACTTGTCGATGATGGAGAGGGAATCATCCTCCACTACATAGAAGTAAGAGTTGTAGCAGTCACGTGGCACGAAGTAACCGTCTTCCCTATCCCACTTTGCATGCTTCACACCCACGTTCTCAGCTGGAATCATCTCACAGTTGAACATCACGTCCTTCGTACGATACTGCTTGTTGTACTTCTCGATGAGACCAAGAATGCCCTGCACGAACTTCTTGTACTCTTCGTTAGGCGTAATCTTCAAGCCCATGAACTCAGCAGCCTCAACAAGACCGTTGATGCCGATGGTCAGATACTGACGGCCAATGTTGATGTAGCCAGCATCGAACAGTGGCAACATGCCATGCTCCTGCAAGTCCTTCAAATTCTCATTGTAAGCCAGCTGCACCTTGTGGCAGAGGTCAATCACCTTGCCCAACTCTTCAAGATAATCCTTGCCATCGTTCACAGCACGCTGGATGCAACGGTTGAGGTTGATGGTGAGCACAGACTTAGAACCTGTCGAAACGCCACCTGCACCCAATGTGTAGGAGAATCCGTTGTCTGTAATCTCATTGCGCAGACGGCAGCAAGAAGAGAGTGAATCAGTATTGTCGCTCATGTAGGTGAAGAACGAGTGACCCTCTGCATACATCTCAGCCGTGAAGTCGCCCCACTCCTTATCCTTTGGCTCACCATGCTCATCAGTCAGGAGTGCCATTGTCTCCACCGGGAAGGTCAGCAACGTCTTGGTTCTCTCACGGTTGAA